>JAYUYB010000962.1:0-5880 GCA_043752655.1 Chloroflexota bacterium | reverse complement strand
GCTCGACGCCGCCCAGGGCGACACCTTCGAGGGCTACGAGCGCACCGTCGACGCGCACATCAAAAACCTGCGCCGCAAGGTCGAGGTCGATCCCGCTGCCCCCAAGGTCATCCTGACGGTATTTGGGGTTGGCTACAAGTTTGCAGAGGGCTAGATGCGCTCGCTCTACCGCCGCATGACGGTGACGCATACCCTGGTGGCGCTGCTGGCCGTGCTGCTGGTGGCAGCCCTCGCCAGCGGCCTGATCCTGCGCGCCTACCGTCAGGCCGTAAACGCCGAGTCGTCGCGCCAGGCGCGCGTGCTGGCCCAGCGCCTCAGCGGCCCGCTCGCCCAGATCTACATCGCCAACCGGAGCTGGGACGGCGCGGCCACAACGATCGGGCGACGCCTTGCGCAGCAGGATCTGCTCGACGGTCGGCTCGTTCTGGCCGACAACCGCGGGCGTGTGATCTTCGACAGCACGGGCGAGCTGGATGGCCGGATCGTCCCGCCCGCCCTGCGCCTAAACGCCGTGCCTGTGCAGGCGCGCGGCCGCGCCGTGGGCTTTGTGGTGGTGGTGCCGGGCGCGGAGCAGCGCGCCAATTTCGACCAAAGCTTCGTGCGCTCGCTGGCCTGGATCGTCGTGGTCGGCAGCCTCGCCGCCGTCGCCGTGGCCCTTGTGGTGGCCAGCTTCGTGGCCCGCCGCCTGGTGCGGCCCCTGCGCGAGCTGACTGTGGCCGCCCGCCGCCTCGCCGCCGGCGCGGGCCACGAGCCGATCGCGCTGCCCCAGGACGCCGAGCTGGCCGAGCTCGCCCAGGCCTTCAACAGCATGGCCGCCGAGCTAGCACGCCAGGAGCAGCTGCGCCGCCAGATGGTGGCCGACATCGCCCACGAGCTGCGCACCCCGCTGAGCGTGCTGCGGCTTCAGGTGGAGAGCATGGAGGACGAGATCGTGCCGACCTCGCCTCAGTCGGTCGGCGCCCTCGGCGGCGAGCTCGATCTGCTGGCTCGCCTGATCGACGATCTGCGCCTGCTCTCCCTGGCCGAGGCCGGCCAGCTCTCGCTCGCTCTGGAGGCCGTAGGTCCGCACGAGGCCCTCGCCAGCGTGGCCCGCGCCACCGAGCCACGCGCCCGCCAGCGCGGCATCACGCTGCGCGTCGCGCCGTCTGCCCCGCTCCCCGCTGTCCGCGCAGACCCCCAGCGCCTGGCCCAGATCCTCGCCAACCTGGTGGAGAATGCGCTGCGCTACACGCCAAGCGGCGGCGAGGTTGTGCTGAGCGTGGGAGTGGGGACAACGGACCAGACGCAGGGAGCCTCGGCGGCACCGTCCACCGTCCACCGTCCACCGTCCACCGTCGTCTTTTCCATCACCGACACTGGCCCCGGCATCCCGCCCGCCGAGCTGCCCCAGATCTTCGAGCGCTTCTACCGCACCGACAGAGCCCGCGCCCGCGAGACAGGCGGCAGCGGGCTTGGCCTCGCCATTGTGCAGCGCCTCGTGAGTGCCCAGGGCGGCAGCGTGGCCGTGGAGAGCGAGCTGGGCCGAGGCTCTAGCTTCCAGGTTGCGCTGCCATTAGCCTGACACATGCGTTTACACTCCTGGCCATTTCATGCCGTAGCTATGGCATGATTGGCGCGGCTGTGTTACAATTGCGTCAGTGTTCGCCACCCACACGAGGAGCCTGAACCCGATGGCCATCCTGGAGCCGCCATCGTCCGCCGCCCCAGACGGAGCCGACCACGGGGCGGGGCCGCCGCTGCGTCTGCGACAGGTGGCATTGGTAGAAGCGCTCGACGCGCTGCACGGTAGCGCCGATCTTGCGGGCCTGCGTGCCAGGCTGGAAGGCCTGAGCGATGCGGTGGTGCCGGGGGGCCCGCTCTGGGCGACAGGCGGCGATGAGGCCGTGAGCTTCCCTGAGGGGCTGCTGCTGGCCGAGCTGGAGCAGATCGGCGCGGCGCTTACCCTGGAGCGGGCGCGCTACTACGTGCAGCGGCTGCTCAAGGCCGCCAAGGGCGCCCGCACGGCGGCGATCAACGAGATCGACCTGAACCGCTGGAAGGCCTACGACGATATTTTTACCGATAGCCTGTGGCTGATCGAGCGCCGCGACGGCAGCGGCGTGCATCGCGCCGACTATTGGGGCAACTTCGTCCCCCAGATCCCCAACCAGCTGATGCGCCGCTACACCCGCCGTGGCGATTGGGTGCTCGACCCTTTTGCTGGCGCCGGCACGACGCTGATCGAGGGCCAGCGGCTAGGCCGCAACACGCTTGGGGTGGAGCTCCAGCCTGCGCTGGTGGAGCATGTGCGCGGCCTCGTGGCCGCCGAGCCAAACCGCCAAAGCGTCACGAGCCATGTGGCCCAAGGCGACAGCGCCAGCATCGACTTTGCCGCGCTGCTCGCCGCGCAGGGCGCCGCCTCGGCCCAGCTCGCCGTGCTGCACCCGCCCTACCACGACATCATCCGCTTCAGCGACGACCCGCGCGACCTCTCGAACGCCGCCTCCACCGAGGCCTTTCTCACGCTGCTTGGGCGCGTGGTGGAGCAAGTGGCACTCGCGCTGGACGCAGGCCGCTACCTGGCGCTGGTGATCGGCGATAAATATACGCGTGGCGAGTGGGTGCCGCTTGGCTTTATGGCGATGCAGGCCGTGCAGCAGCAGGGCTTCATGCTCAAAAGCATCGTGGTGAAGGACATCAACGCCACCGCCGGCAAGCGCGCCCAGAAAGAGCTGTGGCGCTACCGCGCGCTCGTGGGCGGCTTCTACGTCTTCCGCCACGAGTATATGTTCCTGTTCCGCAAACGCTAAATTGCAGTAGACGGGGGCCCGCGAACGGCGCGAACGTCTGGACCACGAACGGCGCGAAGTGGCACGAAGAGCGCGAATGTGCGTGACCGGTTTCGCGGTGGTTCGCCCCCGTTCGCGCCGTTCGTGCTCTAAAGGGCTCGGGCGTCCTGCAATCTGCCTAAGCGGCGCCGGGAAAGACGGCGCGGAGCAGGGCGGGCAGCAGCTTGCCGGAGCTGGCGTGGAGCTGGTAGAGCCGTGGCTCGGCAGCGCTCGCCACGTCGAGGTTGATCACGGCCAGGCTGGCGCCGCTACGATAGGCTAGCTCGGGCAGCGTGGCGGCGGGCTGCACCAGGCCGGAGGTGCCGATCGAGAGAAACAGATCACAGCTGCTCGCCGCCGCCCAGGCCCGCTCTAGCGCCGCCTGCGGCAGCTGCTCGCCAAACCAGACCACGTCGGGGCGCAGGGGCGCGCCGCACGCCGGGCAGGGCGGCGGCAGCGCATCGCCCTCGGCCCAGCTCGTGTAGAGCGTACCCTCGGCGAGGCAGCGCACGCGGGCGAGGTTGCCGTGGAGCTCAATCGGGTCGGTCGAGCCAGCGCGGGCGTGGAGCCCATCGACATTCTGCGTGATCAGGGTGAGGCGCGGCACCAGCCGCTCGAGCTGGGCGAGGGCGAGGTGGCCGGGGTTGGGCGCGGCGGCCGCCACCAGCTGGCGCCGCCAGGCGTACCACTCCCAGACCAGCCGCGGGTTGCGCCGGAACGCCTCGGGGGTGGCCAGTTCCTCCGGGCTGAAGCGCGCCCAGAGGCCCGTCTGGGCCTCGCGAAAGGTGGGGATGCCGCTCTCGGCGCTTACACCTGCGCCGGTGAGCACAGCCACATGCTGCGCCGCGCGCAGCGCCTGCACCAGACCATCAGGGATGTGCTGCTCGTCGATCACATTAAGTCGGCTTGAAGACAAGCTCGAAGCGGCGCATGTGCGCGTCGAGCAGCTGCACGTGCCAGATACCGCAGGTGGGGGCGGGGTTTCCACCTGCGTAGACGTGCTTGCTCAGATCGATCTTGTCCTTGCTCAGCTCCAGCAGCGCGGCGCGGATCGGCGAGCCGTGGGCGACGATACCAAGCCTGGTGTGGGGGCCGTCGGCGGCGGCGGCGAGCAGCTCGACCATGCGCGCGCGCACGTGCTCAAAGCTCTCGTGTGGGCCGTGCTCCTGCACGAGGGCCGTGAAGGTAAGCGGTAGGCCAAGCTGCTCAGCGAGCACTTCAGCCGTTTGGGCGGCACGCGCGAAGGGCGAGGCAAACAGCAGCTTCAGGCCTTTATTGGCGAGGAACGTGGCGGCCTGGGCGGCCTCGGCGCGCCCGCGCTCGGAGAGGTCGGGGCCGGGCAGCGTATTGTAGGGCTTGGACGGATCGCGGGCCGGGTCGCCGTGGCGGATCAGATACAGGTCGGTAAGCACACTCGCTGTCCTTCGCTCTTACTTTGGCTGTGCTGGGGCAACGCGCTGTTTGACGCGCCCCAGCGCAACAATTACAATGTCGGAGGCGTACCATCTACAGTGCTGAGTGCTGAGTCCTGTCGGCAACAACACAAGCCATGCGCTACTCAGCGCTCAGCACTCAGCTGGTAGCGCGAACCGGAATGTATTATAGCGCAGTATAGATCCGAATTGGGCTAGCAAAGGGAGCGTCGCATGCGGCTGATCCTGTATCTTGGCAAGGGCGGTGTCGGCAAGACCACCACCTCGGCGGCCACCGCCGTGCGCGCAGCGGAGCTTGGCTACCGCACGCTGGTGGTAAGCACCGACGTAGCCCACAGCCTGGCCGACGCCCTCGACGCGCCGCTTGGCTCGCTGCCCACCAAGCTGAGCGACAAGCTCTGGGGCCAGGAGATCAACGTGCTCGACGAGGTGCGCGAGCACTGGGGCGAGCTGCGCGGCTACCTCTCGAACCTCTTGCGCCGCAAAGGCGTGGAGGAGGTGGCCGCAGAGGAGCTGGCGATCATCCCCGGCATGGAGGAGGTGGTGAGCCTGCTCCATATTCACCGCCAGGCCCGCGACGGCAACTTCGACGTGGTGGTGGTAGATGCCGCACCCACCGGCGAGACGGTGCGCCTGCTCACCATGCCCGAGACCTTCCAGTGGTACGCCGCCCGCGTGATGGACTGGGAGCCCGCCACGCTCAAGGCCGCGCGCCCCCTGATGAAGCAGCTGATCCCCGCCAGCGACATGTTCGCCACCCTGGAGCGGCTCACCAAAGGCGTGGAGGCCCTGCGCGACACGCTGACGGACCCCGAGATCAGCTCGTACCGCCTGGTGGTGAACCCCGAGCGCATGGTGATCAAGGAGGCCCAGCGCGCTGCGACCTACCTCTCGCTGTTTGGCTACCCCGTGGATGGCGTGGTGCTCAACCGCGTGCTGCCTGTGGCGGCGGCCGAGGGCGAGTTTATGCGCGAGCTGGCTCGCATCCAGCAGGGCTACCGCCAGATGGTCTACGATCTGTTCCAGCCCCTGCCGATCTGGGAGGGGCCGCACTACGCCCGCGACCTGGCCGGGCTGGACGATCTGGCGGAGGTTGGCCGCGCGCTTTTTGGCGAGACCGACCCGGTGAAGGTGCAGTTCCGGGGCAAGATGCAGGAGATCGTGCGCGACGGCAAGGAGTACATTATGCGCCTGCCGCTGCCCCACGTGGAGATCGGCAAGGTGACGATGACGAAGCGCGGCGACGAGCTGTTCATCGAGATCGGCAACTTCCGCCGCGACATGATCCTGCCGATGACGCTGGCCGAGCGCCCCGCCTCCCGTGCCGTGTTCCGCAACGGCGTGCTGGAGGTGCGCTTCGGCCCGCCCGAAAGCCTTGCGCTGGAGGGGGCGCATTAGACGGTGGACGATGGACGGTAGACGGTAGACGGTGACGGTGGACGGTAATTGGTTCCCAATTGTTCGTTCCACCATTTATCTGCCCGCATTTAAAAATGTTGCGGGGCAAAAGTAGCAAGGGATTGCGATTGGCCCGGTAACTTTTTAGACCGGTCGGCCGGAAGAGACTGTTTTAAAACAAAGAAGCCGCACCTCGTTTGGTGCGGCTCTGTAACAACAAATTATAATCCCATGAACATTCG
>JAYUYB010000961.1:0-13358 GCA_043752655.1 Chloroflexota bacterium | reverse complement strand
AGCACGACGAGCAGCAGCGCCACAATGGCCGCCGGCAGCACAAGCCTTCGCATACCAAACCTCCGGGGTAGAAGCATCTGTACGCTTCAGACGCTCGTGGCAGCCGGGAGGTTGCAATCCGGTTGGGGCCGCTCACGGGGCGCGCCGATAGCTGAGGTACGCATCTTGCTGGTAGCAAGGGCGACGCGCTACCAGCAAGGATGGCTCGAAGCGGGCTGAGCCAGCCCCAAAGAGGGAGGTTCCGATGGGATACATCACGACGCGCGACGATGTCAAGTTGTACATGAAGGACTGGGGTAAGGGCCGTCCGGTGATCCTTATGCACGGCTGGCCGCTCTCGGCCGACAGCTGGGACGATCAGGCGATGGCGATTGCCGATGCGGGCTTCCGCGTGATCGCCTATGATCGGCGCGGCTTTGGGCGCTCGGATCAGCCGTGGGATGGCTACGACTACGACACGCTGGCCGATGATCTTGCCGCCGTGATCGCGGAGACCGGCGCGCAGGACGCCACCCTTGTGGGCTTCTCGATGGGCGGCGGCGAGGTGGCGCGCTACATGTCTCGCCACGGCGGCAAGCACGTCACCCAGGCGGCCCTGGTCGCGTCGGTGGTGCCGTACATGCTCAAGACAGCCGACAATCCCGAGGGCGTTGACCAGGCCGTGTTCGACCAGATGACGGCGGGCATGCAGGCGGATCGAGCGAAGTTCTTTGCCGGGTTCTTCAAAGTGTTCTACGGCGCGGGCATGCTCTCCAGCCCCGTGAGCGAAGAACTGCTCGAGGCCTCGCGTAATGTCGCGATGCAGGCCGGCCTCAAGCCAACCCTGGCTTGCGCCAAGGCCTTTACGACAACCGATTTCCGGGGCGACCTGGCGGCGTTTAAGCTGCCGACGCTGATCATTCACGGCACCGACGACAAGACCGTGCCGATCGACCCGAGCGGGCGCGCGGCTGCACGCGGCATCCCGCACGCCAAGCTGATCGAGTATGACGGCGCACCCCACGGCTTGCTCGCCACGCACAAGGATCAGGTCACGAAGGATCTGCTGGCGTTTCTGCGGCAGTAACAGGGCGCCCGAGCCAAGCCCCTTGGATCACGAAGCCGTCTGGACCACGAAGGGCGCGAAAGCCTGCGAACCACCGCGAAACCGGCCACGTTTATTCGTGGTTTCGCGTTCGCGCTGTTCGTGCAACTTCGCGCCCTTCGTGGTCCAGACGTTCGCGTACCTCCCGATCTCACGGAAAAATGGGGCGCCCAAGCGGATTGCGCGCTTCGTCGCGCAGGCCCACCAGCAGGCTCGTGCCGCCGGGCAGCAGCCGCAGCTCGGCGTAGCGGGCCACGGCGTAAGTATCGGCCTGGCCCTCCTGGAAGAAGAAGCTGCCCGGCCCCACGTTGAGTTGCCCGCCAGAGCTCTGGTAGTTTACCAGGAGCTCGTCGGCCGCCAGCGGCGCGCCGGGGATGTAGAGACGCGCAGCGATCGCCACGTCGTCGCCATCGAGCCGTAGTGCGAGTTGCCCGCGCGCTGGCAGAGACGTGGCAGCGAGACTGTTCGGCAGACGATAGAGCAGAATCATGTAGTCGCCCTGAATGAGTGAGCGCGGGTCGGCGGTGCCAAGCTCGAACAGCACCGGCTGGCCGGTGGCTATGTGGCGCTCGTTGGCGAGCACTTGCCAGTTGAACCAGGCCAGGGCGGCCACGAGGGCGGCGGCGATCATGATGCTACGCAGACGCATGGTGAGCCTCATAGCAGCCCTGCCCGCGCCGAGGCGCGCAGCACGACGGCCCGCGCCGCCAGCAGCAGCAGCCCCGCGCCGACCAGCGCCAACGACTTGACGAGCAGGGTTGCGGCCAGGGAGTAGTAGAAGAAGCCGATGAAGCCCGCCAGAAATAGCCCGCCCAGGCCCACCAGGATGCGGTTGCCCCGGCTGAAGCCAAGCAGCAGCACCAGGGCGGCGGCGAGCATGCCGGGCGTCTCCCAGGCCGGGAGCAGCAGCAGCAGCACGCCCAGCAGCGCGAGCAGGCGCGTTTGCAGCGTAGCGCGGGGCAGCAGCGACCAGGCGGCGTAGGCCAGGGCGGCGGCGAGCGCGAGGCTCAGGGGCCAGCGCGGGGTCGCTGGCCCGAACAGCAGCGACACGAGGCAGGCGAAGAGACCGAACACAAGGCCGTAGGCAACGGGGCGCAACATGTCCGCACGGCGGCTAAAGAGCGGCTCGTGCAGCCAGAGCAGGGCGACGCCCCAGCCGAGGGCGGCCACAAAGAGCGCTGCGGCAAGGGGGAGCTCGTTGATCAGCAGGAGCCAGCAGAGAATCAGCGCGAGCAGCAGCGTGGAGAGCAGGCGGCGCAGCTGATCCGGGTAGAACAGGATCAGCAGAAGCTCGACGAGGGCGAGGGCGAGCAGGGCGCGGTTGAGGCCCAGCGTGCTGTCGAACGAGTCGTCGAGCAGCAGTGCCCCGCCGAAGACCATGAGCGCACCGACCATACTGAAGGCCAGGGGGAGCTGTGCCAACCAGCTCACGCTGCGCACCATGAAGCGCAGGGCGATGGCGGCCACAATCAGCGTGCCGCCAACGGTGATGGCGCCTGCGGCACTGGTGATCGCGCCGGTCATGCCGGTGAAGACGAGCAGCAGCAGCGCGGCGATGCTGGCACCGAAGGCCACCAGCCCGTGAATATACCAGGGCGTCGTGGCGGGCACGGACGCTGCAAGCGCCTGGCCGACCCGCTCGGGCAGATCGGGGGCCAGGGGCGTCTCGGCATGGAGCTGGGCGAGGAGCTCGCGCATCGTGATCATTGGGGCACTCCCATGCGGCGGGCGGCGCGCAGCAGCAGCAGCGTGGCGACGGCCACCTGCGCCAGCACGAGGACGCCAAGGAAGAGGAAGCTGAACAGATTGTCCCAGCCGATCAGCTGCGAGATCTGCGCGGTGATGATCACGATGGCGCAGAGGGCGAGCAGGCTGAGGGCCGGCAGGTCGGGCGCGCGCCGCAGGTAATGGTGGGCAGCGAGGCCGCCGAGGGCGAGGGCGACGATTGGTGCGATCCAGATTGGCAGCGTGCCGTCGAGGGTGATCCAGCGGCTGTCGATAGCGCCAAGCAGCAGCACGGTGCCCCACCAGGCGGCGAGGGCGAGCAGCGCGCGGCCGTACCAGGGCGGGCGCATCCAGGCCGCCCCACGGCTGCGCACCAGCTCCCAGACGAGCAGCAGCCCGGCGTTCAGCGCGAACAGCGCGTCATCGCGCAGATCCCAGAAGTCGGCGATGCGCTGCTCCCAGGCGTAGTACAGGCTCAGATTGAGCAGCACAGCGAAGAGCATCCAGAGCGGCGCGTTGCGGGCGAGCAGCGTGGGGACGGCGATCAGGGTGGCCCAGAAAAGGAAGAGCGTGTAGGCGTCGGCGCCTGTCTGGTAGACCTGGCCGAACACGGCGAGCAGGGCGCCGACAAGGGCGCAGGCGGCGAAGAGCGCCACCTGGCCGTCGAGGCGATCAAGGCCACGCCAGAGGGCGTAGCCGGCGGCGGCGAGCAGGGCGGCCTGGATCAGCGCGAACTTGGCGAAGCGGTGGAGATCCGCCCAGTTGTAGGCAAAGAAGAAGAAGACGCCGGCGAGGCAGAGGGCGGCGCCAGCCAGAAGCAGGGCTACACCGGCGAAGCGTGCCCAGGCGCGGGGCGTGGGCAGGTGGCCGGCGTGGGCGAAGGCGCGCTCAAGCTCGGGCGGGCTGAGCAGCCCCGCCGCAGCGAGCTGCCGCAGCCGGGCGGCAGTGGCGGGTTGGTCGAGTGGGTCCATCAGAACGCTCCTGCAAGGGAACAGCGCGAAGGGCTAGACCACGAACGGCGCGAACGGGCACGAACGGCGCGAAGGGCTGGACCACGAACGGTGCGAAGTGGCACGAACCGCACGAATGCGAAACCGCCCGGGTGAGGCCGGATTCGCGGTGGTTCGCAGCCGTTCGCGCCGTGCGTGGTCCAAATGGCTTGGGCGCCCAGGAGGAGTTGGGGGGCGAGGACCCCTACGAAAGCGTGATCGGTGGTTGCTGGTTGATCATGGCGGTGGCGGCCATTTCAAAGTAGCTGCGCATGGCGCTGCGAGCGGGCTCGCTGATCGCGGCCTCGTCGACGGCGGCGAGCATATGGCCGAGCCAGGCGTCGCGGGCGGCCTGGCCGATTACGAAGGGGGCGTGGCGCATGCGCAGGCGGGGGTGGCCGCGCTGCGCGTCGTAGGTGCGGGGGCCACCGAAATACTGGATCAGGAAGAGCCGCTGGTGCTCCTTACCAGGCCCCAGGTCGGCGGGGAAGAGCGGGCGCAGCAGCGCGTCCTGCTCGACCATGGCGTAAAACAGGTCGACCAGACGACGGAAGGCGGGCTCGCCGCCGGCAAGCTCATAGATGGTAGGCTCAGTACTCATAGAGAGATTGTACCGCAGGAGCAGCATGTATCCGCAGATGACGCAGATGACGCAGATTCCGGTCCATTTCTGGCGCCGCGCCCTAGCCACGGTCTGCGGCATACCATCTGCGTCATCTGCGTCATCTGCGGATAGTTCTGTCAGACTGTGCAAGCCCGTTGCAAATATGACAAGAGCGCCGGGTGCGGGGCGTGGCCGGAACAGGGCCACGGCGGATTGGCTAGCGCGGTGCCGAGGCGTTGCGGCGCTTCGCGCTTGTGCGCGCGGCGTGATGCTCGCTTCGTTCATATGTGTACTTTTTGTTGACAGGACTGGGGCCTTCGTGGTACTATTGCTCCACAGTCAGAACATTCTCTTATGCATTGTGCGTACTCTTTTTGCTCTCCAAGCAAAAAACATTTGCTCCACGTGTGAGGGCTGCCTCCCCCCAATCGCCCACAAGCTAGCTGAGCGCTCACTCTCGAAAGGCACCGATGCGTACTCTGATCTTCACTGGCAAAGGCGGCGTGGGCAAAACCAGCGTCGCTGCGGCCACGGCACTGCGCGCCGCCGACATGGGCCTGCGCACCCTAGTGATGAGCACCGACCCGGCCCACAGCCTTGCCGACTCACTCGACCTCGACGGCCCGCTTGGCCCCGAGCCGGTGCGGATCACACCCACGCTAGACGCGCTGGAGGTGAGCATCTACCACGACATCGAGTCGAACTGGGGCATCGTGCGCGAGCACTTCTCGCAGCTGATGGCCGAGCAGGGCGTGGAGGGCATCCTCGCGGACGAGATGAGCATCCTGCCCGGCATGGAGGAGGCCTTCCCGCTGATCCGCATCAAGAAACACAAAGACGCGGGCGACTACGACCTGCTGGTGGTGGACTGCGCGCCCACAGGCGAGACGCTGCGGCTGCTCTCGTCGCCAGGGTCGTTCAAGTGGGCGATCAGCATGCTGCGCGGCGCCGAGAAGTTCCTGATCAAGCCGCTGCTGCGGCCCATGAGCAGGCTGACCCCCGGCCTGAACAAAATGGTAGCCCCCGCCGAGGTCTACGAGGCCGTGGACGACATGTTCCGGCAGATGGAGGGCATCACCGAGACGCTCGCCAACCCGGAGGAGACGTCGATCCGCCTGGTGATGAACCCCGAGAAGATGGTGATCAAGGAGAGCCAGCGCGCCTTCACCTATCTCTCGATGTATGGCATGACGGTGGACACAGTGGTGGTGAACAAGATCCTGCCCGTAGACAAGGACAGCGGCTATCTGAATCACTGGAAGGAGATTCAGCAGCGCTACTTGCAGGAAGTGGAGCACTCCTTCTCGCCGTTGCCAATCCGCCATGTGCCTTACTACGCCGAAGAGGTGGTTGGCCTGGCGAAGCTGCGCGTGATGGGCAACGATATTTATGGTGATACTGATCCGACGGCGGTGCTCTACCGTGAGGCGCCGCTGGAGATCGGTAAGCTGCCAGATGGCAGCTATCGGGTGAAGATCAAGCTGCCCTTCGCCGACGTGAGCCAGCTGGATCTGTACCAGAACGGCGACGAGCTGGTGATCCAGATCGGCGACTTCCGCCGGATCCTGACGCTGCCCACCAGCCTGGCTGGCCAGGAGGCGGGCCAGGCCGAGATGGAAGGCGACTGGCTGATCGTCCCGTTCTACGCGGCGGTCGCCGTGCGGCGCTAGGACGCTCTAGTGGGGTTTCCGGGGCTTGCCCCGTAGCCTAATATGTGACCGTTTAGGTCTTAGGAGGTGTAGGATGGCTGTGACACGCGGATGGTTTGCGGAGTCGTCAGCACAGGTCGCGCAGATCGGCGACATCATGTTCCAGGGCCACTGGCAGTGGGTCTCGAACGCGCTGCAGGCCACGTCGGCGGCGGTGGAGAACATCAACCGCAACGCCTACCCTGGGCTCTCCCGGAGTGGCAGCGGCGAGGGCAGCTTCACCGCGCCCGAGGTCGGCGGCTTCCGCCCGAAGCGCATTCGCTCGCGCTTCAATCGGTAACGAGGCGACAGGGGACAGGGGCGCGGGACAGGGGCGCAAGCGCTCTGCTCTGTGCCCTGCCCCGCGCCCCTGTTTCTTACGGAACCCCGCATGATCACTCTGCTCTACAATAGCCATACGGTCGTCCCCGCGCATCTTGGCGAGCTCGAGGGCCTTGGCCTGATCGAGCCCGACGAGCAGATTCTGGTTGCGCTCGACGGTGTGCTGCTTGATAGCAGCGGCCTGCGCCTGAGCGGCCCCACGCTCCACGACTACTGCCTGGTGACGAATCTGCGCGTGGTGCTCTGGGCGCGCGATTATGGCCGCCACCTTTGCTACGCCTTCCCACTTGCGGAGCTTGCCAGCTGCGACGGGGTCGGCCTCGACCCGCTGCACGCCACGCTCCGGCTAAACTTTGTGGCCGCCGGTGAAGAAGATGCGCAGCAGTTCACGCTTACGCTGCTGCCGCTCGCAAACTTGCAGGCCGCCCTCGCCCTGCTACACGCCGCCAGCACGACCGCCCGCGCCATGGCCGAGCAGGGCTACGACGCCCGCGCCGCCGGGCCCGAGGTGATGGCCGTGCTCAGCGAGCAGATCTACGGCCACGTGGATGGCCCGCGCCCCAACGAGACGCCCTACCGCTGGCCCGGCGCCGACGCGCGCAAGCTCGGCGCACGCGCCACTGCCACCGCCCCCACACCGGCCTTCCTGCAAGACCTGGCCAGCCTCCCGCCCGGCCAGGTCTACGCCGCTGGTCGCCTGGCTCGCTCCGCCTGGGATACGCTGCGCCGCTCGATCAAGGAGGCTGAGCTGCCCTTCGATCTGAGCAGCTCTAGTTTGCGCGAGCTCACTGATACCGTGCGCGCGATCAATGATCTGGTCCACACTGTGTCGGGCAGCCCGGCCGCCCAGCAGATGGCGATGGCCTTCATCAATCGTGGCGGCGCGCAGGGAGCGCCCCAGCCGCCCGCCGCAGCGCCAGACGAGGCGCCCGCGCCGGCGGCCTGGATGCCCGCCGAGGTGAGTAGGCCGGCCGAGGCCGAGGCGCCGCGTGAGTATCGCGAGATCCCGCTGCGCCGCCGTGGTGCGCCCGCCACGCCGCCCGCGCCGCGCACTCCGCCGCCGCCCGCTAACCCGGTCGAGCCCGAGGCCGACCCGGACTGGCGTGAGATCCCGATGCGCCGCCGTGCGCCCATCGTGGCACGGCCCTTCAGCCAGGCGCCCAAGCCGGTGGCCATCAGCGGCTCGGGCGACGCAGGCAGCGACGATAGCCGATAGCCGATAGCTGATAGCAGCTTCGGCCAAACAGGTGAGCACCATGAGCCTTCGCCCATATCTCGGCATCAACGTCAACGCGGCTAGCGTCGAGGAGATGCACTACCGCGGGCTGCTTGAGGAGGGCGAGACCCTGCTCGCACTTTTCGACGGCGTGCTGCTCGACCAGAACCGCCGCCGCGTGGGCGGCCTCGCGCTCTCCGACTATCTCGCGCTCACCGACCGGCGCGTCGTTACCTGGGCGCGCGGCTTCTTTAACGATACGGTGGACAGCTTTGCCTGGCACGATGTGGATGTGGCCCATGCCGAGACGTGGGACCCCTTTCATGGCCGGGTGTCGCTCGCTTTTCGTCTGCCGCCGGTGGCCCCGCGCAAGCGCCGCATCGCCGTGAACGGCTCGCTCGAAGCGCCCGGCAGCGACGAGCGCACGATTGTGAACACGCTCGACTACATGCCCGCCGACGATGTGAATGCCCTGGCGCATATTATCGAGTGGATCGGCGACCAGATCGTGGCGGGTGTGACGGGCGAGGCGCTGCTGGCTGGCTTCGCCGAGCAGTTCCCCGGCGTGGAGCGCGAGCCGCTGCAGCCGTTCTTCACGAGCCCCGAGCCGACCGCGCCGCCGCCCGCTACGGAGCCTGCCCCGGCCACCCGTCGACGCTGGTGGCAGGGTGCGGCGGGCCAGCAGCCCGAGCTTGCGCCGTCCACACCCGGCAACCTGATCGCGGCCTACGAGTCGCAGCGCAGCGGCGGGCCCGCCAGCAGCGGCCCGGCCCCGAGCATGCCAGCCGGTTCATTTGGCCCCATGCCCACGCTGCCCGAGCAGCCGAGTATGTACGATGTGAGCCGCTCGCTGCGCCTGATGCTAGAGGCGCCGCGCAAGCTGGTAAGCGGGCTACGCCGCGCCAGCGAAGCGGTTGGCGGCGCGGGCGAATTGGTAAATGGGCTGCAAGACCCGCAGGTGCGCCGCAACGCGATGCGCGGCCTTTACCACGCTGCCGTCCAGCAGGAGGCCGAGGGCGGCCCGCTCGCCGGGGTTGGCCCTGTGGTTCGCGCCGCCGTGCGCTTCGCCGAGTCGACCGACAATGCCCAGCCCGAAGCCCAGCAGACCCGCCGCATCCAGGTGAAGGCCGCCGTGCGCCGCGCCCCCAACCCGGTGCAGGTAGAGGAGCTTCAGGCGCGTCCCCCGGCAGTTCCCGCCCGCGTTGTCGCCCCCGCCGCCAGCGCCGAGCCTGTGCGCCGCACGATCAGCGTGCGCCGCGTGGAGATGGCGCCGCCCGAGCGCGAGCCCGAGCCGCCCGCACCAGACGCCGAGCTCCCCCGCGCCGCCCCGGTGCGCCGCATCGCTGTGACCCGGCCTGAGCGCGAGGGCCCGCCCAACCTGATCAGTCTGAACGGCAATGGGAAGCACGAGTAGGGCTTGTTTTATCCACAGATTACGCAGATTGGGCAGATGGACAGGCAGAAATCTGCGTAATCTGCGTAATCTGTGGACAGATGAGCTGCCCGGCCGGGTGTTCCTCTGGACTAGCTCGCTCATATTTGAGGCTCCATGACGCGTGTCATTATCTACTCGGGCAAGGGCGGCACCGGCAAAACCACGATCTCCGCCGCCACGGCCACCATGCTGGCGCGCGATGGTCGGCGCACGCTTGTTATGTCGAGCGACCCGGCCCACTCGCTCGCCGACGCGATCGGCATCCCGATCAGCCGCGACCGGCCAACTCAGATCGCGCCAGGCCTGTACGGGCTGGAGGTGGACACGATCTACGAGTGGCGCCACAACCTCGGCGGCTTCCAGCAGTTCGTGGCCTCCACCTACTCCAATCGCGGCATCGACCGCTCCACCGCCGCTGAGCTGGCCAACCAGCCCGGCCTCGACGAGATCCTCGCGCTCCAGCGCGTGATGTCCGAGGCCAAGAGCGGGCGCTGGGATGCGATTGTGCTCGACACCGCCCCCACCGGCAACACGCTGCGCCTGCTTGCCTACCCCGAGATGATCATCGGCGGCGACGCTGGCAAAAAGTTCTTCCGCGTCTACCGTGGCCTCGCCAACTTTGCGCGGCCCTTTAAGCGCGACCTGCCCGACGACCGCTTCTTCGACGAGGTGGGCGGCCTGCTGCAGCGCATGGACGAGCTCGCTAACTTTCTGCTCAGCCCCGAGATCTCGCTGCGCCTGGTGCTCAACCCCGAGAAGCTGCCCCTGCTGGAGACGCGCCGCGCCTACACCTTCCTTAACCTGTATGGCATGATGGTGGACGCGGTAATGGTGAATAAGATCCTGCCGCAGCGCGCCGACCTCGGCCCGTACTTCGACTACTGGGTGAGCCTGCAGCAAGGCTACCTGCAGGAAATCGAGGACAGCTTTGCGCCCACGCCGATCTTTCGCACCGTGCTTCAGGGCGGCGAGCCGATCGGCATCGCTGCGCTGGAGGTGATCGGTCGCGCCACCTTCGCCGATACCGACTCCGGCGCACTGTTGTACAACGAGCGCCCGATCTGGCTGGAGCAGTGGAACGATGAGAGTAAGCCCGGCCACTTCGAGCTCTGCATGAAGCTGCCGTTTCTGGACGAGAGCGAGCCCGTGGATCTCGCCCGTAGCGGCCCAGATCTGACGGTCGTCGTGGGGCGCGTGCAGCGCACCATCTCGCTGCCGCGCGTGCTCTACGAGTGTGGCCTGGGCGAGCACCGCTACGAGGATGGCGTGCTGCGGCTTACCTTCCGCGAGGGTCAGGCCGAAGCGCCCGCCGTGAAGGACCCCGACGAGCTGCGCGTCGAGGCTGCCTGATGAAGATCTTGATCTTCTCAGCCTATAGCTCGCTGCTCAAAAGTGCCGCCGCCCTTGCCACGGCCTGCCACGCAGCGCGGCGCGGGTCGCGGGTGCTGCTCGCCTCGGTTGGCCCCGGCCACTTCACGGGCGCCCTGCTCGGCCAGAGCCTCGGCCCGCGCCCGCTGGAGCTGGAGCCGAACCTGGCCGCGATGGAGATCGGCCCGCTCGATGAGATCGGCCAGCGCTGGGATGTCGTGCGGCCTACGCTACGCGGCGGCCTGGTGAGCCGGGTGCGCGAGATCAACGCCGACGAGCTGCCCGCCTTCCCTGGCCTAGACGCTGTGGCCGGCCTGCTTGTGGCCGAGAAGGCCCGCGCAACCGGGCGCTTCGACCTGGTTGTGCTCGATGGCCCCGGCCCCGACACGCTGCAGCACGCCCTGACTCTGCCCGACGTGATGCGGCTCTTTGTGCGCCTGCTCTTCGGGCTGGATCGCGGCCCCGGTCGCTCGCGCAGCTCGCAGGAGAGCGCCCTCGTGCCCGCCGCGCTGCTCGCGCCCACGATGCTCGCCCCGCTCCAGGAGCTGCGCGTAGCGCTAGAGGAGCAGCGCGCCCGCCTGGACGCCGCCACCGGCACGCGTTTTCGCCTGGTGGCCACGCCCGAGGAGCTGGCGCTACCTCCGCTGCGCCAGGCGCTCACGTCCCTCGGGCTCTACGGCCTCGCCACGGATGAGCTGCTGGTGGCTGGTGCGCCAGAGCAGGTAGACGCGGCCCTCCGCCACGAGTTCTCGCCCGAGGCCGGCAAGGCGCGCCCCACGCTGCGCATTGGCCCGCTGCCCACAAGCCCAGCAGATCGCGACAGCTGGGCCTTGCGCGGCGCCGCGCTCTACCACGACAACGCGATCTTCAGCCAGGCCGAGGCTCGCCGCGCCTCCGAGGAGCGCGAGGTGCAGCTCGCTATCCCCTTCCTCGACCCGCAGCAGCTCGATATCGCCGTGGCCAGCGAGGAGGTTGTGGTGCGCCTTGGCCAGCAGCGGCGCCACGTGCTGCTGCCAGGTCTGGTGGAGGGCGGTCGCCTGCGCGCACGCGTGGAAGGTGAAATCCTGCGGCTCTGGGTCGAGTGAGGCGCCTAATGATCGACACGCTTCAGGCAAAGCCAACAACCAAATATGTCGCCTACCTCGCCGAAGTCCAGGCGAAGCTGGCCGGCAAGCTGAGCGCACGCGAGCGCCGCCGCCGCGAGGCCGAGCTACGCCTATTGGAGCAGGCCAACTTCGTGGAGGTGAACGGCGTTGTGCATCACTACCTCGACGCTGGCCCGCGTGATGGCGAGCCGCTAATGCTGGTGCATGGCTGGGACTGCTCGGCCTACTGGTGGCACCATATTATCCCGCCCCTGGCGAAGGCGGGCTACCGCGTGATCGCCTACGACCTGAAGGGCCACGGCTTCTCCGACGCCGACCCGCGCCGCGACTACACGGTGAACGGCTTCAGCGCAGATCTGGTGGCCCTCGCCGACGCCCTGGAGCTGCCGGCGCAGCATGTGGCCGCCTTCTCGCTCGGCGCCTTTGTGGGCCTGCACTACGCCGCCAACAGCCCCGAGCGCGTCCGCTCGCTGGCCTGCTTCAACTTTAGCCTGATCGCGTACAACCGCCTGGCCTCCGCGCTGATCCCCGGCGTGCTCGACACGGTCTTCAACCGGGTGCTGCGCCCGATCGAGCGGCGCGGCCTCTGGTGGATCCCCTACATCTACGCGCTGACAGTGCTGGCCAAGAACCCTGCCCCTGTAAGCGACGTGAAGCTGGCGACGCTCAGCCTGCGCTGCTGCGACCCAGAGGCGGTGCGGGTCTCGGCCCGCGAGCTAGCGCGGCGCGAGGTGCTGGAGGCGGTGCCCGTGCAGATGCGCCAGGTGCGCCAGCCTACCCTGCTGGTGGCGGGCGGGGGCGACCCGATTATGCGGCCCCAGGGCGGGCGCCAGCTGATGCAGCTCGCCCCGAACGGCCAGTTTCTGGAGGTGCCGCGCTGCGGCCATCTTATTTTGTTCGAGCTCCCCGAGCAGGTGGCGCAGATTATGCGCCTCTTCTTGCGCGGTGTCAGGGGGTAGTATGCAGCTTCTTCTCCGGGCCAATGGCCAGCAGGCGGCGATCACGATGGAGCGCGCGGGCGATCAGGTGCTCATGGTGGGCGAGCATCGCTACAGGCCCGCTCAGATCGCCCGTAAGGTGCGCAAGCTCGCCAATGCAATGTGGGGCGACGCCTTCGCCCCCGATGTGCTGAGCGAGCGGCTCACCTTCGAGGCGCTCGATGGCGGCAAGCCAACCGGCCCCTGGACCGATAGCGGCAGCTTCTCGCCCCGCAGCGGCTCGTTTGTCACGCTTGGCCGCTGGGACGAAGACGGCAGCGTCGGGATCGCCCTGCACGAGCTGGCACACGAGATGCACATGCGCGGCGGTGGCTACGACGCCAGCGACGGCGTACTGCGCGAGGCGGTCTCGCTGCTCGCCGAGCGCGAGGCCGGGCTGAAGCGCAGCTTCGAGCGCGAGCCCTACTACAGCGCCTCCAACCTCGTGGGCCAACTGATGGAGCTCCATGCCTTCAGCCGCCAGTCCTTCAGCAAGCGCTGGGCCGAGCTGAGTGAGCTCACCAACGACGCCGGCCTCGCCGACTTGGTAAACTTTTACCTCGATAAGAGCGAGCGCCTGGGGCTGGAGCGCTGGCTCAAGCGGGTGAGCGAGAGCCTGGACCTACGCGACGCTCTGCTAGGCAAGCTGGCCGTTACCAGCCTGCGCTACAGCCTGGAGCTGCGCCGCCAGCTGATCACCAACCTGGTGCGCTGCGACCCCAGCACCGCTCCAGAGCAGTTGGCCTACCTGCTGGACTCGATCGTCACGCTGGATAAACGCTACCCCAGCGACGACCTTGGCCAGATCATCGAGTTCTGCTTCG
>JAYUYB010000960.1:0-13365 GCA_043752655.1 Chloroflexota bacterium | reverse complement strand
GCAGGTAATAGCTGAGTCGTCGGGGCGCCCAGCCGGGGCGCCCCGCAAAGTGTAAAGGCCCCTTGCTCCTACCGATGCTGTAAAACCCCTTCTCAACTTGTCAGCGTGTGCTATAATAGCGTCAGTTTGCAACGCTCTACCGCCCGTGAGCTCGCTCCCTGATAGGAAGGATGCCCCGTATGCGACGAGGCGGCGTGCTGATCTTGCTGATCGGCCTCATTTTGATCGTGGGCGCAGTCGCCCTCTTCCTCTTTCTCCAGCCTGGCGCCAGCGGTGGCTTGCTCGGCGGCGGCGCCGTGCCCACCTCTGCGCTCGCCACCGAGGTGCCTGAGGTAGACGTGGTGCGCGCTCGCGTGGACATCCCTGCCAACTCGGTGATCAGCGACAGCATCACGCTGCTTGAGGTGATCCGCGTTCCGCAGACGGAGTTCGACCCGGAGCAGAACCTCTCCAGCGTGAGTGAGGTGGAGGGCCAGCTCGTTACGCGCTCCTTCCGCGCCAACGAGGTCATCGTAAAGTCGGCGCTCACCGAGCCCGGCCTCTCGCAGCAGATCCCGACTGCCGAGCCGGATCGCGCTCGTGACAAGGCCTATCCCTTCATCGTCAACAACCTCTCCGGCGTCGCCGACCAGATCAAGCCCGGCGACTTTGTGGATGTCGTTGCCACCTTCATTGTGGTGCGCCGCCAGTCTTACCCTACCGGCCAGCGGATCGAAGAGCAGGGTGGGGTGCAGGTGCCTGTGCTCGAGCGCGAGCTGACAGACCAGACGGCGAATAGCACCAAGACGATTGTGCAGCGCGCCCAGGTGATCCGCATTGTGCGGCCAGCCGTGGCCGCCGAGGGCACGCCTGTGGATGGAGCCCCTGCGGATGCGAGCAGCCTACCCCAGGTCGATGAGTCTGGCCAGCCGATCGACCCCGTTGGTGGCGGTGCCGTTGCGGGCAGCGCCGTCACGCAGGGCGTCTGGACGCTGCTGCTCGCAGTGAACGACCAGGAAGTTGAGCTGCTGGAGTTCTCGCTTTCCACCGACGCCCGCATGGTGCTCGTGCTGCGTGGCGCTGGCGATAGCGGCTTTGAGCCTACCAGTGGCGTTACCCTCGACCTGCTCGTCGCCGAGTTTGGCCTGCCGCTGCCACGCCAGGTGCCGCCGCGGGTCCTGAGCCAGGACGAGGTGTTTACGCCCGAGCCCACCCGCACGCCCGCGCCTACGCGCGTGCCGTAGCGACCCATGTGGTGCTCATCTGAAGAGTCGTAAAGGCGCCCCTTTTGGGCGCCTGGGCATCTTAGCCAAGCCACTTTACTTGGAGGCTGTCTTTTCTTCTCTATGCAATCGTGCCGCCGATCAGTATAATGAAGGCGGACCAGTTGTACCCAGGCGTATGGGAGGGGTGTAGTGAGCAGATCAACGCGCTCGCGAGGCATTCTCCCTATCCCTGTTTTTTGCGGCAGGCAACCAGCGAGGAGCGATGCAATGGCTGAGGGTGAAAAGATCCGCGTGATGATCGTCGACGATATTGTCGACACGCGCGATCAGCTTGAGAAGCTACTCTTCTTTGAGAAAGATATCGAGGTTATCTCCAAGGCCAGCAATGGCCGCGAGGCGGTGGCCCTTGCCAAGCAGCTCCGGCCCGATGTCATCCTGATGGACATCAATATGCCGGATATGGACGGTATCGCTGCTACCGAGGCGATCATGACCCAGGACCCCACGGTTCAGGTCATCATTATGAGCGTGCAGGGCGAGACGGACTACCTGCGCCGCGCGATGCTCGCCGGCGCCCGCGAGTTTCTCACCAAGCCGATCAGCGCCGATGATCTCTATAAGTCAATTCGCCATGTCCATAAGCTGGCCTCTACCCGCCCTAGAGTGGCGAATGTAGCGACCGGCGGCGGCTCGGCCTCGGCTGTCGCTGGCGATAATGGCGCCGAAGGCCAGATCATCGCTGTGTTTAGCCCCAAGGGCGGCGTGGGTACCTCGGTTGTGGCCGCCAACCTCGCTGTGGCCATCCGCCAGCAGACCAACAAAAAGGTCGCCCTGGTAGACGCCAACGTGATCTTTGGCGACCTTACGGTGATCCTTAACCTGCGCTCCGACAAGACGATCATCGAGCTGGCCCAGCGCGTCGACGAGCTCGACCGCGAGCTGCTTAACGATGTGCTCGCCACCCACACCTCGCAGATCAAGGTGCTGCTCGCCCCGCCCGACCCGCAGCGCGGCGAGCTGGTGAGTTCCGACCATATCCGCACTATCCTGGAGGCGATGCGGCGCGAGTTCGACTACATCGTGGTTGATACGCCCGCCTCGTTCCAGGATCGCTCGCTGGCCGTGCTCGATATGGCCACGCGCATCGTCACCCTGATGACGCTTGAGCTGCATTGCATCCGCAATATCAAGCTCTTCCTGGAGGTCGCCGACCTGCTGGAGTATCCGCACGAGAAGGTGATGCTGGTGCTGAACAAGGCCAGCAATCGCCCTGGCATCAAGGCCGACGATGTGGAGAAGAATATCCAGCGCAAGATCTCGATGCAGATTGGCGACGCCACCCAGGACATGATCTTCTCCATCAATCAGGGTGTGCCGCTGATGATCGGCAAGCCGACCCATCAGGTGGCCCGCGACATCGGCGCGCTCGCCCGCGAGGTGACGGCGGTAGCGAAGCCAGCTGCCGTAGGCGCCGCAGCTAGCAGCGCCTCGAAGCCAGCCCAGAAGCAGGGCGGCCTCTTCTCGCGGCTGATCAAAAAGTAACGACGCAGCGCGCTACGTCCGAACGGCGCCACGGAGGTTCCAACCATGTCTCTACTCAAGCGCATCGCGGGCAGCACGCCTACCACCGAGACTGATCCTGCCACCACCCGGCATGGCGCCCCCCCCACGGCATCCCGGCCAGGCAGCAGCGCCGTCGATGATAACTTCAACGAGATCAAGCTGCGCGTACAGAATCGCCTGATCAACGAGCTTGATCCCAAGATGGATCTCTCGAATAAGGGCAAGGTGCGCAAGCAGGTCGAGGAGACGTTTCAGTCCATCCTCGATGGCGAGAGCATCGTGCTTACCCGCAACGAGCGCCAGCGCATGTTCGCGAGCATCGAGGCCGATATTGTTGGCCTCGGCCCGCTCGAGCAGTTTCTCGCCGACGAGGCGGTCAGCGAGATCATGGTGAACGGGCCGAAGCAGATCTATGTGGAAAAAAAGGGCCGCCTGATCAAGACTGATGCCACCTTTGGGAGCGACGAGCATGTGCTGCGCATTATCGACCGGATCGTGGCGCCGCTTGGCCGCCGCATTGATGAGCTGTCGCCGATGGTGGACGCGCGCCTGCCCGATGGCTCACGCGTGAATGCGGTGATCAGGCCGCTGGCGCTGAACGGCCCCACGGTGACGATCCGCAAGTTCCGCAAAGATAAGCTCAGCATGAACGATCTGGTGCGCTTCGGCTCGATGAGCAACGAGATGGCTGATTTTCTTGGCGCCGCCGTGGCGGCCCGCACCAATATTGTGGTCTCTGGCGGCACTGGCTCCGGCAAGACCACGCTGCTCAACGTGCTCTCGAACTTCATCCCCGAGGACGAGCGCATCATCACGGTGGAGAACGCGGCCGAGCTGCAGCTCCAGCAGGATCATGTGGTGAGCCTGGAGAGCCGCCCGCCGAATGTGGAGGGCCGCGGCGAGATCTCGATCCGCGATCTGGTGATCAACTGCCTGCGTATGCGCCCCGAGCGGATCATTGTGGGCGAGTGTCGCGGCGGCGAGACTATGGATATGCTTCAGGCCATGAACACTGGCCACGACGGCTCGATGACGACCATTCACGCGAACACCCCGCGCGACGGGATCAGCCGGATCGAGACGATGTGCCTGATGGCCGGGCTGGATTTGCCATCGCGCGCCATTCGCGAGCAGGTGGTCTCGGCGGTTCAGCTCTTTGTGCAGCAGTCGCGCCTAAAAGATGGCTCACGCAAGGTGACGCAGATCACCGAGGTGTCGGGCATGGAGGGCGACGTGGTGGTGCTCCAGGACATTTTTGTCTTCGAGCAGACCGGCATCGACGAGAAGGGCAAGATCATCGGGCAGCTGCGGCCCACGGGTGTGCGCCCCAAGTTTATCGAGAAATTCGAGTCGCTTAACATCTTCCTGCCGCCGAACATCTTCGGCGCGGGCGATCGTTTCAGCTATTAGAGAGGGAACAGAGCTATGGATCGACTGTTCTCGCCCGAGCTTATGCCTGTCACCCTGGTTGGCCTGGGGCTTTTGGCGCTGCTGATCCTGGCCGTGTTTGGCCTGGTGCTGCGCGGGCGGGGCGGCGCCGACGTGCAGAGCCGCCTGTCGGAGTTCGCGGGGCGCGCCCCGGCGCAGCCGCAGGGCTCGAACGCGCGCCAGGCCCTCGAGCAGCTCGACAAGGTGGTGGTGCAGAGCAAGCAGGGCGGCAACATGCAGCGCGACCTTGCGCGCGCCGACCTGAAGCTCACGGTGGCCGAGTTTATTCTGGTGAAGCTGCTCTGTGCGCTGGTTGGGGCGGGCATTGGCGCCTTCATCGGGCGGGCCAATCCGGTGGCGCTGTTCACCTCGGCTCTGGTGGGCGCTGTGGTGCTCTCGTTTCTGCCGAATATCTATGTCAACTTTTCCGCGAAGCGACGGATCACCTCCTTCAATGACCAACTTGGTGATACGATCACCATGATGGCCAACGCGCTGCGAGGTGGCTATAGCTTCCTGCAAACCCTGGATATGGTGGGGCGTGAGGCACCCGCCCCGATGTCGGCGGAGTTCCGGCGCGTGGTGCAGGAGGTTGGGCTTGGGCGCTCCACCGAGGAGGCACTCTTCAACCTGATGCGACGCATGCCCTCGGACGACCTGGATCTGCTGATCACGGCGGTGAACATCCAGATGGAGGTTGGCGGCAATCTGGCCCAGATCCTCGACACGATCGGGCACACTATCCGCGAGCGCGTGCGGATCAAGGGCGAGATCAACACGCTCACGGCCCAGGGCCGGATCTCGGCCTGGGTGATCACAGGGCTGCCGATCGGCCTAGCGATCTTTATCTCGGTGGTGAACCCAAGCTACATGGCGCCGATCTTCACCTTCGGCATGCCGCCCGAGTCCTGGTGCTGCCTGCCAGTGGCCTCGCTGGTGATGATTGTGATCGGCTACTTCGCGATCATGAAGATTATGGATATCGAGGTCTAGAAAGAGCGATGAGGTGCTGCTATGGAGATGTCACTTCTGCTGCTCGGGCTGGTCTTGGTGCTTGGTGTGATGCTGATCTTCTTCAGCGTGGCACGCTTTCGCCAGCCGGACGCGATCGGCGAGCGGCTGAACACTTTCACTGAGCGGGCGATGTCGCTGGAGGAGCTGGAGCTTCAGCAACCCTTCTCGCAGCGCGTGATCCTGCCCGCCACGAAGACGGTGCTGGGCCTGCTCGGTAAATACGGGCCGAAGCAGAGCGCCGAACGGCTGCGGGTGAACCTCCAGAATGCTGGTAGCCCTGGCGGGATCACGCCGTCGATGTTTGTCGGCCTGCGCGTAGTGCTGGCGCTTGTGCTAGGTTTGATTATCACCCTGGTGACATTTCAGACCATGCCGCTAACCCAGGCCCTCATGTACAGCGCGGTCGGCTTTGTGCTTGGCTATATGCTGCCCGTGATCTGGCTTGGCCGCAAGATCACCGCCCGCAAGAAGTCGATCACGCGGTCGCTGCCGGATGCGCTCGACCTGCTTTGCATCAGCGTGGAGGCGGGGCTCGCCTTCGACCTTGCGCTCCAGCGGGTTACGCAGAAGTGGGACGACGAGCTGAGCCGCGAGTTCAAGAAGGTGCTCTCGGACATTCGGCTTGGCCGCACGCGCCGCGAGGCCCTGAAGGATCTGGCCCAGCGCACTGGTGTGGAGGATATTCAGACCTTCACCGCCGCGATCATTCAGGCCGACCAGCTCGGTGTGTCGATGTCGAAGATCCTGCGGCTGCAGGCCGACCAGATGCGGCTGCGCCGACGCCAGCGCGCCGAGGAGTTGGCCCAGCAGGCGCCGATCAAGATGCTCTTCCCGATGGTCTTCCTGATCTTCCCGGCGCTGTTTGTGGTAATCCTCGGGCCTGCGATACCGCGCATCATGTCGAGCTTTGGGGGGGGCTAGAGCGCGAACCGTTTGGAGCGCGAAGGGCGCGAAAGCGGGCGAAGGGCGCGAATGCGAAGGGCGCGAAGGGGCGGCGCTTTGGGCGCCGCCTCGCTATTTGTGCGAGGTGAGGATGGCACGTGTGGTGAATGTGACGCGGGCACAAACCCTGGTGGAGCGCTGCGAGGTGGCGTGCAGCTTTGTGGCGCGCGGGCGCGGGCTGATGGGCCGGGCTGAGCTGCCGGCTGGCGAAGGGATGCTGATTGAGCCATGCTCCAGCGTGCATAGCTTCTTTATGCGCTTCCCGATCGATGTGGTCTTCGCTGATCGCGCGCACAAGGTGGTTGGGCTCGCGCCTGCAATGCCGCCAAATCGGCCGTACGCCGGGGCCTGGCGCGCCCGCTATGTGGTAGAGTTGCCTGCCGGCACCATCGCCGCCACAGGGACTCAGGTTGGGGATGTGCTGCGGGTTGAGGGTAACTAAGTGCGCCGTGGCTGGCAATGCTGTATTTTGACTTTTGCATTTTGCATTGCTTTGTATCTCTTTACGCTCACTGATGTTCACACCTTCGACGCGCTCTCGTACATTCTGGATGTTGACCGCAAGCCCTGGCGCGAGCTGTTCCACCCGCATCATCTGGCGTACGGGCCACTTGGCGCACTGATCCGTGGCCTGGCCGCCGCCGTAGGCTGGGGCGGGAGCGCCGAGAAGCTGTTGCAGCTGGCGAACGCCACTGCGGGCGCGCTGGGTGTGGCGCTGTTTGGTGGGGTGGTGGCGCGTGCGGCAGGGCGAATATGGGCGGGGGCGACGGGGGCGCTGCTGCTCGGGGCAAGCTACGCGTATTGGTACTACGCGATTGAGGTTGAGGTGTACACGCTCGCGGCGCTCTGCCTGATCGTCGCCCTCGGCCTGATGCTTGCACTCGCCCGCGCCCCATCAGCGCGTCTTGCTGCGGCGCTCGGGGTGGCGCAGGGCTGCGCTGTGCTCTTCCACCAGACAAACGTGCTGCTTTGTGTGCCGGCTTTGGTGGCGCTGCTCGTAGGGACGGTGGACGGTGGACGGTGGACGGTGGACGGTGGACGGCGGCTCGTGGCGCATCTGGTGGCATACGGGATGCCGCTGGCGCTGATTGTGGGGGGGGCGTATCTGGGGGTTGGAGTAGGGGTGAGCGGGTTTCGCTCGTGGGAGGGGCTGTACGCCTGGATGGTCGGCTACACCACCACCGGCTACTGGGGTGGGGCGGTGGACGGCTCGAAGCTTGCACTGCTTGCCAAGGGGCTCGCGCAGAGTATTGCGCAGCCCGGTGGCGCGCTTATGGGTCTGGTGCTGCTCGCCACGCTGCTGCTGAATCTGCGCGGGCTCAGGGCGGCGCCGCGCGGCACCGTGCCTATGGCTGTGGCGTGGCTGGCTGTCTACGGGACGTTCTTTCTCTGGTGGGAGCCCGACAACGTCGAGTTCTGGATCGCCAGCTTGCCGCCATTCTATCTGCTTGTGGTGCTGGCGGTGGACGGTGGACGGTGGACGGTGGACGGTGGACGGTGGCGAGGGCGGTTGATGATGGGTGTTCTGGTCGGCTGTGGTCTTATTATGCTTGGTGTGAATGGCGTGAGCATTGGCAGGCGTGGTGATGCGGGGCGCGACTTGCAGCGCATTGCTGCCGCCGCTGTGGCTGCGCAGAGCGCGCCGGGCGACTTGATTGTGGCCGAGGATGGGCTGCCGGAGCTGTATCTGCCGTTCTACGCTGGTCGGCCTAATGTCTTCTCGCTCAGCCAGGCGATGACGGCCACAGGCGGCGATTGGGAGGCGGCCTGTGGTGTGATCCGCGCGCGGATCGAGGCGGCGCAGGCGGGCGGCTACGCCGTGCTGATCGCCGATGCGGCAATTCGGCCCGCGCCTGCGCCGCCTGGCGAGCCGCCTACGCCGGCCGAGCGCCTGGGCCTTACGTCCGACACGGTGGCCGGCTGCTATGCGCCCTTTGCGCCCGCGCTCGTGCCTGTAGACATGGGGGCGGGTCTGCCAGGCTACGCTCGCATCCCCTCCGCGCAGGCCCTCGCCGACGGCCCCGGCTGGGACTTTACACGCGCGCGCTGGGGCTGGCGGGCGGCGAACGTGGAGCCTGCCACGAGCGCGCTGCCCGGCTGGGCCATGCGGCCCCTGGCCGACCCGTTCGTGGTGAGCCCGCCCCTGAGCATCGACACCGCGCGCTACAGCGTGATCGAGCTGCGGCTGGCGACAGATACGGCAGCGCGCGACGCGCAGCTCTTCTTGCTCGATGCTGCTGGGCAGGCCGACGAGGCGCGCTCGATTCGCTGGGAGCTCCGCCCCGGCCCGGCACCCCAGACCTATCGGCTGAACCTGCGCGGCGCGCCGGGCTGGGCTGGGACGATCAGCGGCCTGCGGCTCGACCCGGTGGGGATTGGGGATGGCGGGACGGTGGTGCTGGAGGCGATCAGGCTACTGCCGTGACAGGGAGACAGGGAGACAGGGAGACAGGGAGACACGGTGACACGGTGACACGGTGACACCTATCGGCACCGTGAGGTGTCACCCAGTCACCCGGTCAGCGCAAGCGAAGCGCGCGCACGGTCACCTGGTCAGGCAGAGCGACCGACGCCCAGCAGATAGGCGTAGAGCGCGGCGCCGGAGCCGGCGGCAACGGCGAGCTTGACGGCGAGGGGCAGGGAGGAAGGCGAGATGAAGCCCTCGATCAGGCCGGCGATGATCAGCAGGGGCACGCAGCCGAGGATGAGCAGCAGGGCGCGGCGGGCGGCCACCACGAGGGCGGCGCGGCGGGTGAGCAGGCCGGGGCGCAGAATGGGCCAGCCGAGCTGAAGCCCCGCCCCGCCCGCGATGAAGATCACGCTCAGCTCGACCACGCCGTGGGCGGCAACGAAGCCCCAGAGGTTGGCGGCGAAATCGAAGCGCTGGGCAGCGCCGGCGACCACGCCGAGCAGCAGGCCGTTGTTCACCAGCACGTAGAGCGTGTAGATGCCGAGGGTGACGCCGCCGGCGAAGGCGCGGAAGGCCACGCCGATGTTGTTGGTCATGATCTCGGCCGACGAGCTGGCCTGCCCCTCCTCGTTGATGCGCAGCCACCACTCCTCGCCGGCCTGCACCTGCTCGACGATCTGCTCGGCGCCGGGCACGAGGGCGCCCGCGAGCGCCGGATCGTTGTAGGTGGCGATGAAGGCGGCGATGGCGGGCAGCATGAACATGAGGAAGGCGGCGAAAGTGGCGGGCCAGGTGGCGCGGAAGGCACGCGGGAAGTCGCGGGCGAAGAAGGCACCAACACGGGCCGACCCGCCAGCGCCGCTCTCGCGGTAAACGGCGCCGTGGCCGCGGGCAACGAGGGCGTTGAGGAAGCTGACCACGGCGTGGCCCGGCAGATCGCGCCGGGCCACGGCGAGGTCGGCGGCGGCCTGGCGGTAGAGACGCCCGAGCTCGCGCAGCTCGTCGGCGGAGAGGCCAGAGACGCCAGCGCCGGCCCGCGCGAGCAGCTTGTCGAGGCGCTCCCAGGTTGTGCGGCGGCGGGCGATAAAGTCGTCGGGGCGCATGAAGTGTCCGCAGATTACGCAGATTAGGCAGATGGTAGCGCACCCCACCGCGCTAGATTCGGAAGTGGGCCGGAAATCTGCGCAATCTGCGGATGATTACTGGGCTAGCTGAGGCGGATCGTCGTGCCGATGGTGAGCGGCGCGTCATCGAGGGCGGCAGCGAGGTTGCCTGGGGCTGGGCCGATCAGGCGCACCTCCAGGGCGGGGATGCGCTGGACGAGGCGCCACATCAGCTCGAGCTTGCTGCGCATGCCGCCGGTGACATCGACGGCGTGAGAGCCGGAGGCGCCATGAAGCACCGCGTCGAGGTTGGTGGTGGTGATCAGCGGCACGCGCTCGGCGTCGGGGTGCGCGCGCGGGTCGGCGCTGTAGACGGCATCCTCCCCAACGAGCACGATGCGTGCTGGCCGCAGCTCCGTGGCCTCGGCGAGGAAGGCGAGCAGAGCCTCGGTGGAGATGATCGCGCTGCCCTGGGCGGAGTCGAAGGCGACATCGCCGTGAATGACGGGGACGAGGCCGTGTCGCAGGGCCAGGGCCAGCGGGGCAGTGTCCCAGCTGCGGATCGCGCCGCCGCTGGCCTGGAGGCTGGCGGAGGGCTGGAGCGCGAGGGCGGGCACGCCGGCCGCGAGCAGGGCGTCGACCACGATGCGGTTGAGGCGCAGGGCGGCCCCGGCGGTGAGCGCGAAGCCAGTGTAGTCGCTGCCGGGGGGGAGGCCGCGATGCACGCCGTAGCGGGCGGCGTAGTGGTGGCCGAAGGAGCCGCTGCCGTGGCCGAGGATGAGGCGCAGGGCTGGGCGAGCGGTGCGCGCGGCGGCGAGCTCGGCGGCGAGGCGCGCGATCAGCGGGGCGTCGGCGGCCTCGCGGCCGGCCTTGTCGGTGATCACGGAGCCGCCAAGCTTGAGAAAAGTGTACATAGGAGACGGTAGACGGTAGACGGTAGACGGTGGCCTGCTACCGTCCACCGTCCATCGTCTATCGTCGCGCGAAGCGCTAGTTCGGAAAGAGTAGCAGCACGCCCAGCACGGCGATGCCCCAAAGCACGACGCTGCTGGCGAGCGGCATATCTTTGAGGATGAGCTCGTCGGGGGCGCCGCCCTCGCCGCGCTGGTAGATCAGGTAGAGATAGCGGAAGATAGCGTAGATCACGAAGGGGATCGTGATCATCAGCATAGGGTACGGCTCCTGGGGCGCCACAGGGGCCAGGAAGGCAGTGATGCTGTAGGCCATCACGATGCTCGCCGTAACGATCGACATCATCTGGTCGAGCATGGGCACGGAGTATTCCTGGAGGATGCGGCGGTGCTCGCCCGCGCCGCCTTCCAGCAGCGTGAGCTCGTGGCGGCGCTTGCCGATGCCGAGGAAGAGCGCCAGGAGCAGCATGCAGAGCAGCAGCCAGGGCGTGATGGCGACATCGATCACGGCGGCGCCGCCGACGGCGCGCAGCACGAAGCCCGCCGCGAGCACGAGGATGTCCATGATCACGACGTTCTTGAGCCAGTAGGTGTAGAGGAAACCCTGGATCGCCACGTAGGCCACGAGCACGCCCAGAAAGCCGCCATTCGGGTTGAGGAAATAAGCCAGCGGGATCACGGCGAGGATCAGGACGCCTGCGGCGACCATGCCCACGGCGGGGCTGAGGCGACCGGAGGCGAAGGGGCGGTGGCGCTTCTTGGGGTGGGCGCGGTCCTTCTCGATGTCAACGAGGTCGTTGACGAGATAGATCGCGCTGGCGGCCAGGCAGAAGGCCACGAAGGCGCCGATGACGCGCAGCAGCGGCTCGGGGCCGACGGCGGGGTTCCAGAACTGCCAGAGCCGCTCCTCGGAGAAGGCGATTGCCGCGAAGACGAAGCTGTTCTTGACCCACTGCTTCGGGCGCATGGCCTTCAGCAGCTCGCGGGCCGGGTTGGGGCGAGTGTCTGCCACAGCGCTGAGCGGGGTACCTGACGAGAGATTACTCATATGTATGGATATGGCGCGGCGCACCACAAATGAAGCTTGCAGAAGACGCCTGATTGTACTTGATAGGGTAGGGGGCGTCAATTTGTGGGCTTGCGCGCGCCGCCCTTGACAGAAGACCCGCACCGGACGTAGACTCCGCTCTATGCACGAGCTTCTGATCGCGACGCGCAACCCCGGCAAGCTGCGCGAGTTCGCCGCCATCTTCGACGGCCTCGGCCTGCGCCTGCGCACGCTCGACGAGCTAGGGATTCCCGATGAGGTCGAGGAGACGGGCGAGACGTTTGCGGCCAACGCTCTTTTGAAGGCCGAGGCCTACATGGCCCTGAGCGGCCTGCCCACGCTGGCCGACGACAGCGGCCTGGAGGTTGCCGCCCTGCGCGGCGCCCCCGGCGTCTACTCGGCGCGCTACGGCGGCGTGAAGGGCGAGGCCCAGCTGCGCTATCTGCTGGAGCAGATGCACGACGTGCCCTGGCACGCGCGCCTGGCACGCTTTGTCTGCGTGATCGCCCTGGCGCGCCCCGGCCACGCCCCGGAACTGGCCGAGGGCACGCTGCCTGGCGTGATCGAGCTGGAGCCGAAGGGCAGCGGCGGCTTTGGGTACGACCCGCTCTTCTACCTGCTGGATGAGGACTGCACCCTGGCCGAGCTGCCCGCCGAGCGCAAGAACCAGATCAGCCACCGCGCAAATGCGGCCCGCGCCGCGCGTGAGGTCTTGGCGCGCTGGGGAGCCTAGAACTTATTTATCCGCAGATTGTGCAGATTTCCGGCCCATTTCCGGACGCTGCACTAAAGGCCGGGCAAAGCACGTGAGCGGACATCTGCGCAATCTGCGCAATCTGCGGACAGTTCAGCCATGAGTCTCTCCGTCACATCACTTGCGAGCGGCAGCAGCGGCAACGCCCTGCTGGTGCGCTGCGGCGACGCGGCGCTGCTGGTGGACTGCGGCATCCCGCTGCGCACGCTGGAGAGCCTGCTGCGCTACCAGGGCGCCGAGCCGTGCCAGATCAAGGCGCTGGTGCTGACCCATGAGCACGGCGACCACGCCTTTAGCGCCGCCGCCCTGGCTCGCCGCCACAAGGTACCCGTGCTGCTGAACGCCGCCACCCGCGCCGCGATGGGCGCCGAGCTCGATGGGCTCCCCGTGGAACTGCTCCCCGTGGGCGAGCTGGCCGCCGTCGGCCCCTTCGAGCTGCGCAGCTTCCGGGTGTCCCACGACGCCGCCGACCCGGTGGGGCTGCGGGTGTGCGCCGCCGGGGCCACTGTGGCCGTGGCTGTGGATCTGGGCAGCTGGAGCGACGAGACGGTGGAGAACCTGTGCGGCGCCGACCTGATCGTGGTGGAGGCGAACCACGACCGCGAGCTGCTGCGCGGCTCTCCCTACTCGTGGCCGATCCAGCAGCGCATCTTCGGCCCGCGTGGCCACCTCGATAATGTGCAGTGCGGCGAGCTGATTGCCCGCGCCTGCGGCGTGGCCGCCTGCGATGTCTGGCTGGCCCACCTCTCGCAGCAGACCAATTCGCCCAAGGTAGCCGCTGCCGGGGTGCGCCGGGTGCTCAGCCTCGCTGGGGTTACGGGCGTGCGCCTCGGCGTGCTGCCCCGCCGCTCTGCGAAGGGGCCAACAGGGGCGCCCACTTGGCGCAGCGAAGATCGCATGCTAGTGCAGCAAAGCTTTTTCTAACAGGAGCAGATCGATGGCGATCAAGAAGATGGAGTTCATCTGGTTCAATGGCAAGCTGGTGCC
>JAYUYB010000959.1:0-5898 GCA_043752655.1 Chloroflexota bacterium | reverse complement strand
AGAAGGTGACCGACCAGCTGGACGGCGCACTGGAGGCGGCCCTGGCGCTTGCGATGGACGCGGAGGCCGAGGCGCTGCACGGGCTCACGCTCACCGCGCAGTGGGCAATGCTGATGCGGCGCTACATGCACGAGTATGGCTACGCCGCCGACGCCTTTGCGCCCTTTCCGGTGAACGCCCACGCCAACGCCGCGAAGAATCCGCAGGCGCTCTACCGGTTCGCGATCAGCGCCGACAAGTACCGCAAGGCTGGGCAGATCGCCTCGCCCCTGAACATGCTCGACTGTAGCAGTGTGGCCGACGGCGCGGCCTGCCTGATCCTTGCGAGCGAGCGCGTAGCCCGCGAGCTGGCCCAGCCCGGTGCGCCCCTGGTGCGCCTTGCCGGTACCGCTGTAGCTACAGACGTGCCTGCACTCGGCGCTCGTCCCGACCCTCTGGATCTCGTGGCGGCCCGCGCCAGCGCCCAGATCGCCCTTGGCCGCGCCCATTTGGGCCTTGGCGATGTGCATGTGCTGGAGCTGAGCGACCCCCACGGCATTGCGGCGGCCCTGGCCCTGGAGGCGATTGGCTACTACGGGAGAGGCGAGGCGCCGCGCCACGCCGCCGATGGCGCGATCGCCCCCAGCGGGCGCACACCTATCGCCACTGCTGGCGGCTACAAGGCCCGTGGCGACCTGGCGGGCGCCAGCGGCGTCTACCAGCTGGTTGAGCTGCTGCGCCAGCTGCGAGGCGAGGCGGGGGCCACACAGGTGCCTGGTGCAAAGGTGGCGCTTGGGCAATCGCTTGGCGGCGTGGGCTCCACCGCTGCTACCTGTGTGCTCGTAGCCGAAAGCTAGGCTAAAAAGATCGCTAGATCGCGACGCGATTCGTAAAGTGTAAAGTACCTGTTATGCTCGTATGAAGGGGCAACGAAAGGGCTTTACGTTTGACGTTCAATGGCGTACAATTGCGTCGCGGTAGTGCCGATCCATAAGGAGCCAGCATGTTTCAGGAGATGATCAACGGCAGCGTTGCGGTCCTCACCAAACCCTCCGTCTCGACGTTCGAGGAGCACGAGAAGAACAACCTGTCCTGGGCCCTGATCTATGCCGTGATCGCGGGCGTGATCAACGCCGTGATCAATGCGATCACGGCGCCGCTGCGGGTGGGGCAACTGCGCGCCCAGTTCGAGGCGGCTGGCATGGCGGGCGAGCAGCTGGAGGCCGCCTTGGCGGCTCAGTCTGGTGGCGGACTGATCGGCGGCATTATTGGCGCACTGATCGGCACGATTATCGGCTCGCTGATCGGCTGGGGCATCGTCTACTTGCTCGGGCGCGCCTTCGGCGGCACCGGCGCGTTTGGCGAGCTGGCCTGGGGCCTGTCGCTCTTCTCGTCGCCTATCGCTGTGGTGAGCACGATCCTCGCGGTGATCCCGATTGTGGGCGGGTTCGCGGCGTTTGCCCTGAGCCTCTACGGCCTCTACCTCACCTACCTGGCCATCCAGTCGGGCATGAACCTGCCCAGCCAGAAGGCCCTGTTCGTGATCCTGGTGCTGTTCCTGATCGTGCTTGGGCTGTTCTGCCTCGTGTTCGGCGCCGCCGCATTCGCCATTATAGGCCTTAGCGGTTCGGGCAACCTTGCCCCGTAATTAGGAGTTATGCTGATGGAGATCGCCCGCCACTGGCGCCAGCGTGGGGCGCGCTACCGGCTTGAGGGGCAGCGCAATCGCGCAAGCGGCGCCGTGCGCTTCCCACCGCAGCCGCTCGCTTTAGGCGAGGCCGCCGACGCCTGGGAGCCGATCAGCCTGAGTGGTCGTGGCGAGATCTACAGCTTCAGCGTGCTGCGCCAGGCCCCCGACGGCTACGAGGCTGTTACGCCCTACCCAGTGGCAATGGTGCGCCTGGCCGAAGGCCCGCTTGTGGCTGCCCAGCTCACCGACTGCGCCGAGGAAGATCTCAGCATCGGCCAGCCAGTGGAGATGGTGACACGGCGGCTCAGCGACACCGGCGAGGACGGGGTGCTGGTCTACGGCTACAAGTTTCGCCCATTGCTGTAGCCGCACGAGCGCTGCCGGAACGCGCCACAACAACAGCGAGAGCACAGAGGTTGCACAAGGGTGCGCCGCTGTGCTTTCGTTGCTGGTGGTATACTTTACGAATTATGAATACTCCTGTGCTATACAATCTTGCGCTGCCTGAGCTTGAGGATTTGCTGCGGGGCTGGGGCGAGCCCGCCTTCCGCGCGAAGCAGATCTACCGGCAGCTTTACGTAAAACTCGCCGACGACCCGGCGACGATGACCGACCTACCTGCTGCGCTGCGTGATCGCCTTGGCAGCGAGGCCCGTCTTGGGAGCCTTGCGCTTGATCGGGTGCAAGTAGCCGACGACGGCCTCACACGCAAGGCGCTGTTTCGCCTCGACGACGGCGCTGTCGTGGAGACGGTGCTGATGATCTACCCGGACCGGGCCACTGTCTGTGTCTCTACCCAGGCCGGCTGCGGCATGGGCTGCGTCTTCTGTGCCACGGGCCGCATGGGGCTGCTGCGCAACCTCAGCACGGGCGAGATCGTCGAGCAGGCGCTCTGGGCCTCACGCGAGCTGCGGCGCTGGCAGGAGGGCGGGCGGCCGGGCGAGGCGAAGGGGAACCGGTGGCACGTTGATGTTCCCGACGAGACGCAGTGGTGGGGCGGCGAGGGCGAGTCGTTCAGCGGGCGGATCACGGCGGGCGCGGGCCGTATTACCAACTTAGTATTTATGGGCATGGGCGAGCCGTTTGCGAACTATGATCGCTGGTGGGCCGCGGTAGAGCGCCTCCACGATCCGCTGGGCTTCAACCTTGGCGCCCGCAGCATGACGGTCTCCACCGTGGGCCTGGTGCCGGGCATTCGGCGCCTCACCGAGCAGCGCATACCGATCAACCTGGCGATCTCGCTGCACGCGCCCACGGATGAGCTGCGCTCTGAGCTGATGCCGGTGAACCGCAAATTTCCTCTGGAGGAGCTATTCGGCGCCACGCGCGAGTACACCGAGCACACCGGGCGGCGCGTGAGCTTCGAGTATGTGCTGCTCCAGGGGCGCAACGATCACCCGCACCAGGCCCTGGCCCTGGCAAAACTCCTGCGCGGGCACGATGCGCCTGGCAGGCACCGGGGTGTACCATTGCTCTGCCATGTGAACCTGATCCCGTGGAACCCGGTGCCTGGCACGGCGCTCGGCCGCTCGGAGCGCGAGCGGGTGCTGGCCTTTCAGCGCGTGCTGCTGGACTACGGCGTGATCTGCACGGTGCGCGTGGAGCGCGGCGTCGCCATCGCGGCCGCCTGCGGCCAGCTGGCCGGGGCCAGCGAGCCGATCCCCCTGGCGATGGTATAGTGCTATTTTGGATTTTGGATTGCCGAACGGGGCTATGTCGAAGCTTCAAAACATCAAGGGGATGCGCGATCATCTCGGGCAGGCGATGCTGCTGCGCCAGCATATTGTTGCCGTGCTCACGCAGGTGGCTGAACGTCACGGCTTTGAGCCACTCCAGACCCCGGTTGTGGAGTATGCCGAGCTGCTGGAGGGCAAGCTCGGCGACGACGAGAAGCTGATCTATCGCTTCGAGGACAATGGCGGCCGGCGCCTGGCGCTGCGCTACGATCAGACGGTGCCGCTTGCGCGCGTGGTGGCCCAGTACGCCGGCCAGCTGGTATTTCCCTGGCGGCGCTACGCCTACGGCCCGAGCTACCGGGGCGAGCGGCCCGCCCGTGGGCGTTACCGCGAGTTCTACCAGTTCGACGCCGACATCGTGGGCAGCGCCTCGCCCCTGGCCGACGCCGAGATCGTCGCGATCCTGACCGAGTCGCTGGAGGCGCTGGGCTTCCCCGGCTTCACCACGCTGCTCAACCATCGCCAGGTGATCGGCGGGATCGCGCGGGCGAGCGGGCTGGACGAGGCCGCCGCGAGCGGGGTGTATCGCAGCATCGACAAGTTCGACAAGCTCGGCGCCGACGGCGTACGCGAGGAGCTGCTCAAAATGGGCGTTGCGCCTGAGTCTGCCGCGCAGATCCTGGCGCTGGTGCAGATCGACGGCGACCCGCGCGATGTGCTGGAGGAGCTCTCTGGCCGCCTCGGCGACGACGAGCGGGCCGCGCAGGCGCTGGAGAATCTGCGCGCCGTGATCGGCGGCCTGGTGGAGATGGGTGTTGCGCCCGAGCGCTACAAGGTGGCGCCGCGTCTGGCCCGCGGCCTCTCGTACTACACCGGACTCGTGTTCGAGGCGGCCACACCGCACTGGCCTGAGGGCTCGCTGCTAGGCGGCGGTCGCTACGACGAGCTGATCGGCCAGTTCGCGGGTCGCGCGATTCCCACTGTGGGACTGGCATTCGGCATTGACCGGCTGCACGACGTGATGGAGGAGCTTGGCCTTGGCCCGCGCCTCGCAAGCACTGCGACGGCGTATGTCACGATCTTTGCCGCTGGCCTGGAGGCGGACAGCCTGGCGCTGGCGCGTGAGCTGCGGGCCGGCGGCGTGAACACGCTGATCAGCCTGGATGCAGGCGGTGGCCTGGGCAAGCAGCTGAAGGACGCCGACCGCAAGGGCGTGCGCTTCGCGCTGGTGCTCGGCCCCGACGAGTTGGCCCGTGGCGAGGTGGTGCTGAAGGATCTGCGCGGCGGCGCGCAGCGCAGCGTGGCGCGGGGCGAGGTTGTGGCGGCGCTAGCAGACGGTGGACGGTAGACGGGGGACGGGGGACGGTGGACGGTGGGAGCGTGCCTTTGGGCACCGTCCACCGTCTACCGTCTGGCTTCACACGCCTTGGGGCAGACTGAACGAGCCGTCGGGGGTTGGGGGGAAGGGGTGAGCGGCGAGGACGGCGTCGAGGTTGAGGGGGCCGTAGAGGTGCGGGAAGTGCTGGCCCGGCTCCGACTGCTCGTAGCGCAGCTCGGCTGTGAGCAGCTGCGTGTCTACTGCGAGCAGCAGCAGGCCTGGCTGGCCGTAGTAGAAGCGGTTGGCCGTGGCGAGGAGCTGGGCGCTGGTTGAGAGGTGGATGAACCCCTCGCTGGCGAGGCTGTCGGCGCTGTAGGTGCCTGCGGCGCAGGCTGATGCCCAGGCGTCCGCGCTGGTGATGTGATAGATCGTGCTCATGGTTTGCTGGAGGCCTCCAAGTTGGTGAGGCCGGCCTGAAGCGTCGAGGCGGTGCGCAGCGTAGCGAGATCCACGCCGAGCTGCACGAGCGTCTGGGCGACCTCGGGACGAATGCCGACGAGCATCGTCTCGGCGCCCATCAGGCGGGCGGCGGCGGCAACGCGCAGCATAGCAGCGGCCACCTGGGTGTCTACAATTGCCACGCCGGTAACATCGAGCACCACGGTACGGGCGCCGCTGGACTCCACGCGCTCGAGCACGGTGTCGAGCAGCTGGTTGGCGCGGGCGCTGTCGATGTTACCGATGAGGGGCACCACCAGGGTCGTGCTGCTGATCGGGATGATCGGCATAGAGAGCTCGGCGATCACCTGATTGAGATCCTGCTGGGCGGTGATGCTGGCCTGGAGCTGAGCGGTGGCAGCGCGTTGCTCGTCGGCGATCAGGCGCAGCGCAGCGGTGCGCTCCTCTACGCGCGCCTCCAGGGAGGCATTGCTTGCCGCAAGGGCCGCATTCGCCTGCTCGGCCTCGTCGCGGGCCTGCCGGGCGGCGGCGAGGGCCTTGCTTGCGCCTTGCGAGCTGAGAAAGGCGAGCAGCGCGACGACGATCAGCAGGAGCGGCGCGCCCACAGAGGCCTGGCGCCAGGCGAGCCCTGTGCGCAGCTCGGCAGGCAGCAGGGTGAAGCCGAGGGCGATGCCGAGGATGCTCGCGACGAGCATGCCCCAGATCTGCATTGGCGGCAGCAGCGCCCCGGCGAGCATAACGATGAGGATCATGTAGAAGGGCGTGTTGGCGGTAGA
>JAYUYB010000958.1:0-5903 GCA_043752655.1 Chloroflexota bacterium | reverse complement strand
GGTCGCGGTGGCGGCGGCGGCGGCGGTGGGATCGACCCGCGCGACCTGATGAAGCTGTTAAAGTAGCGGCGAGGCGTGCTTCGCCGCTATAGAGTTATGGTATAATCCGCCGTTAGTTGTGTGACATGGCAAAGGAACTCTGCACTCATGGTTAAGATCCGTCTACGCCGCACCGGCAAGACAAAGCAGCCCAGCTACCGCCTGGTGGTGGCCGACTCGCGCTCGCCCCGCGACGGTAAGTTTATCGAGATTATCGGCCACTACAACCCGATCCGCCAGCCCAAGGTGCTGGAGGTTAAGACTGATCGCGCGCGCTACTGGCTCGGCGTCGGCGCCCAGCCCAGCGAGATTGCGGCCAAGCTGCTCCAGCGCGTCAATGTGCTCGACGAGAGCGGCAAGCTCACCGCCGCCCCCGAGCCCGTCGAGGCCTAACGGAAGTCCTGAGCTGCACAGTGCTGAGTACTGAGTCCTGTCGGCGCAAACAGTCGCCGTTCGGCACTCAGCACTCAGCACTCAGCACTCAGCACTCAGTACCTATGAAAGCGCTGCTCGAATACATCGCCCGCAATTTGGTCGACAACCATGAGGCCGTCCAGATCAAGGAGCGGGTCGGTCGCTTCACCGTCACCTACGAGCTCTCCGTCGCCTCTGAGGAGACGGGCAAGGTGATCGGGCGAAGCGGGCGCGTCGCTAAGGCCATCCGCGACCTGATGGGCGTGGCCGCTGCGCGCCAGAACAAGCGGGTGCATATTGACATCGAGTAGCACAGAAGAGCTGCTGCTAATCGGCCAGATCGTGGCCCCGTTTGGCGTGCGCGGCCAGCTGAAGCTTAAGGGCTTCACCGACCGGGCCGACCATATCGCGCGCCACGTGCGTACGCTCTACGTGGGCAAGGCCCACACCGAGCTCACGCTGCGCCGCCTCGCCGAGCATAAGCCTGGCGTCTTTATCCTCGAGATCCAGGGCGTCACCACCCGCGACGCGGCCGACGAGCTGCGCGGCTCAGAGGTCTTCATCCGCGCCAGCGACGCCGCCCCCCTCGCCGCCGACGAGTACTTCATCCACGACCTTGTCGGCCTCGCTGTGGAGACAGCCGAGGGCCAGATGGTAGGCAAGGTGCGCGAGGTGCTAGAGACGGGCGCCGGCGAGGTGCTCGTGATCACCCGCCCCGAGCAGCCCGATGCCCTTGTCCCCATGGTCCGCGACTTCATCGCCGCCATCGATCTCCCCGGCGGCAAGGTCGTGATCAGCCCGATCGAGGGACTTCTCTAAAGGGTACAGGGTACGGGGTACAGCCCCACAGAAGCTGCCCTACCTGCTCTGTCCTGTTCCCTGTTCCCTGTTCCCTACTTCGCCACCGGCAGCCTGATCCGGAACGTCGTGCCCTCGCCCGGCTCTGAGCGCACCGCCAGATCGCCGTGGTGCTGCTCGATAATGCTGTAGCTCACCGACAGGCCCAGGCCCGTGCCCTTCGCGCGGGTGGTGTAGAACGGCTCGAAGATCTTCGACAGCTCCTCGGCGGGGATGCCTGTGCCCGTGTCGCTTAGCTCCAGCACCACCGTCTCCCCCTCCAGCCCGCTCGCCCCGCGCCCGCCCACCCCAACGTAGCGCCCATCCTCTGGCTCTCCCGCCGCGCCCACCACATAGGCCCGCACCCGCAGCTCGCCCCCGTCTGGCATGGCGTCGGCCGCGTTGAAGATCAGGCTGAAGCAGACCTGCTTGAGGTGGTTGCTGATCGCGAGCACCCAGGGGAGCCGCTCGGGGCCCTCGCGCGCCACCCGCACGCGCCGCTCCTGTAGCTGCGTCTCTGTGAGCGTAAGCACCGTGTCGAGGATCTCGTTTAGATCGACCGGGCGCATGCCCTCGCGGCTGGGCCGGTAGAAGTCGAGCGTGCGCTGCACGATGCTGATCAGCCGCTCGATCTCCTCATGGGTCATCTCGAGGTAGCGCTGGCGCTTCTCGTCGCTCATGGGGCGGCTCAGGATCAGGTGGACCGAGTTGTGGATGGCCTGAAGCGGGTTGTTCAGCTCGTGGGCCAGCGAGGCGGAGAGGCGCCCGAGCGCGGCCAGCTTCTCCGTCTGCACCAGCTGCTTGGCGATGCGCTGGCGCTCGCTGATGTCGCGGGCGATCATCAGGATCAGCGAGCGGCCCGCATGGGGCACTTTGCTCACGCTCACGGCCACCGAGGTCGCCTGCCCGCCACGGGTGCGCAGCTCCATCTCGATCTCGTGGGCCTCACGCGTGCCGCCGTTCCCGCGCCCGTTGCGCGCCGCCTGGGCCAGCTCGTCGATGCCTGGCAGCAGCTGGCGCGGCGCAAGCCCAAGCAGCTCGGCCTGGCCGTAGCCGCTCAGCTTCTCCAGAGCCAGGTTGGCATCCAGGATCTCGCTGCCCGCGTCGTCGAGCAGCAGCACGCAGTCGGTGGCGTGCTGGAGCAGAGCGCGGTAGCGCGCCTCGGACTGCGTGACACTCGTGTAGAGCCTGGCGTTCTCGATCGCGATGGCGGCCTGGGCGGCCAGCAGCATCAGCAGCTCCTGATCGGCCTCGGTAAACGGTGGGCTGGTAGAGACCTTGGCGGCGTTTAGCACGCCGAGCACGCGCTCGCCTGCCAGCACGGGCGCACAGAGCGCCGAGACGATTTGATCCTCGAACAGCTTGCCGCGCAGATCGCTGGCGGGGGGCGTCACCTCACCGTCGGCGTCGATGCGCAGCGGCAGGCGCCGCGCGGCCACCGAACCAGCCAGGCTGCTCGCCATCGGCACGCGGTGTCCAACCTGCACGTGGGCGGGCAGGCCAGAGCAAGAGACGATCCGCAGCTGGGCGCCGTCCTCCTCGATCAGCATGAGCGAGGCCCGGTCGGCGCCCAGCTCGGCGCGCACTGTCGCGATGATCTGATCCTGGAGCCGCGGCAGATCCAGCTCGCCGAGCAGATGCTCGCCCACGCGCACAACTGGGCGCAGGGCGGCCACCCGGTCGCTGGAGCGGGCGGCGCGGCGCTCCTGGGCGATCTCAAGGGCGGTTGCGCACAGCTCGTCGGGGCTGAAGGGCTTGATCAGCAGGCCGCGCGCGCCCAAGCGCATAGCGCGGGCCGCCTGGGCCACCGTCGCGCCGCCGCTGATCAGCAGGATGGGCACGCTGAGGTGCTGCGCGCGGATGCGCTCGAGCAGGCCGAGGCCGTCGCCGTCGCCGAGCAGCAGGTCGAGGATCACGAGGTCGAAGCTACGGGCCAGCAGCACCTCAAGGGCGCCAGCCTCCGAGGCGAGGGCCTCGACCGCAAAGCCAGCGCTACGGAGCGTCTCGCTACAGAGCTTGCGCAGGACAGGCTCGCTGTCGATCACCAGAGCTCGGCCAGAGTGTTGGTTCATAGAATCACTGGCGGGGCCGCGCCGCAGGCGATTCCCCGGCGGCGCGGCCCGCAGCAGCCCCTTATGGCGCGTAGCGCCGCTCCAGCTCCTGCCAGACGGCCTCGGGTGCCAGGCCCTGGTCCTCCAAAAGCACCAGGCTGTGGTAGAGCAGGTCGGCCAGCTCGTAGGCGAGCTCGGCGTGCGAAGCATTCTTGGCCGCAATGATCACCTCAGCGGCCTCCTCGCCGATCTTCTTGCCGATCCGATCAACCCCGCCATGCAGCAGCTTGGCGGTGTACGAGCTCTCGGGGGTGGCGCCCTGACGGGCGTGGATCAGGTCGGCCAGGCGCGCAAGGATGGCGGCGGGCGGCGCGGAGGCCACGGCCCGCTCATCGGCCAGCGTGGCCGAGAAGCAGCTGCGCTCGCCCGTGTGGCAGGTTGGGCCTGCTGGCTCGGCGAGCACCAGCAGCGCGTCGCCGTCGCAGTCCTGGCGCAGCGCTACAAGGCGCAGCGTGTTGCCACTCGTCTCGCCCTTGCGCCAGAGCGCCTGGCGCGAGCGGCTGTAAAACGTGACGAGGCCCGTCTCGTGGGTGAGTCGCAAGGCCTCCTCGCTCATGTAGCCCAGCATCAGCACCTCGCCCGAGCGGGCGTGCTGCACAATCGCGGGGATAAGGCCATGTTCGTCGTAGCGCAGATTCATATGTCGTATGTCGCCTGGGTGGCGCCCTTACGGCGCCCTCAGTGCTTAAAATGCCTTGTGCCCGTAAACACCATCGCGGCGCCCGCGGCGTCGGCCGCCGCGATCACCTCCGCGTCGCGCAGCGAGCCGCCGGGCTGGATGATCGCCGTGGCCCCGGCGTTCAGCGCGGCCTCCACGCCATCGGCGAAGGGGAAGAGCGCGTCGGAGGCCACCACGCTGCCCGCCAGCTCCAGGCCGGCCTGTTGCGCCTTCCAGACCGCGAGGCGCGAGCTGTCCACCCGGCTCATCTGGCCGGCGCCCACGCCGAGCGTGCGGTCGGCGGCGGCGTAGACAATGGCGTTCGACTTGACGTGCTTCACCACGCGCCAGCCGAAGCGCAGCGCCTGCTCCTCCTGGGCCGTGGGCGCGCGCTGCGTCACCACGCGCCAAAACTCGTCGGCGAGCGGGGCGCGGTCGGCCAGCTGGGCGAGCACGCCGCCGGGCACGCTGCGCACAAGCAGCTCGCCCGCCACACTTACGGGGCGCAGGGCGCGCAGCAGGCGCAGGTTCTTCTTCTTCTGGAGCAGGGCCAGCGCCTCGGGCGTGAACTCCGGGGCGATGATAATCTCGGTGAAGAGCTCGGTGATCGCCTGGGCCAGCGCCAGATCGAGCGGCCGGTTCACGGCGATCACGCCGCCGAAGGGGGCCTCTCTGTCGGTGGCGAAGGCCTTCTCCCACGCCTCGCTCAGGCTGGCGCCGCTGCCCACTCCACAGGGGTTGGTGTGCTTGATGATCGCCACGGCGGCGACCTCGGCGGTGGGGAACTCCTCGCTCAGCTCGGCGGCGGCGGCGGCATCCAGGATGTTGTTGTACGAGAGCGCTTTGCCGTGGAGCTGCTGGAACAGCTCGGGGAAGCTGCCGTAGAGCGCCGCCTGCTGGTGCGGGTTCTCACCGTAGCGCAGCGCTTGGGCGCGCGGCCAGGCCAGCGTCAGCGTCTCGGGCAGCGCGTCGTCGGAGAGGAAGGCGGCGATGGCGGCGTCGTAGGCGGCGGTGTGGGCAAAGGTTTTTGCGGCGAGGCGGCGGCGCAGCGTGGCTGGCAGATCGCCGGAGCGCAGGCCAGCCAGCACGGCCGGGTAGTCGGCCGGATCGACGAGCGGCAGCACATCGGCGAAGTTCTTGGCGGCGGCCCGCAGCAGCGCCACCCCACCGATGTCGATCTGCTCGATTGCCTCATCGAGTGTAACATCGGGGCGGGCGACGGTCTGCTGAAACGGGTAGAGGTTCACCACCAGCAGGTCGATCGGGGCGAGGCCATGTTCCTGGAGCTGGGCCATGTGGGCGGGCAGCTCGCGGCGGGCGAGCAGGCCTGCGTGAATGGCGGGGTGCAGCGTCTTCACGCGGCCGTCGAGGATCTCGGGGAAGCCGGTGATCTCGCTCACGGCGCGGGCCGGCAGCCCGGCCTCAGCCAGCAGGCGCTGGGTGTTACCGGTGGAGATCAGCTCGACGCCGAGGGCGTGGAGGGCCTGAGCAAGCTCGACGACACCCGACTTATTGTAGACGCTGAGTAAGGCGCGCATAGCTCCTCCGCAGGACACAAAAAGACCCTTCCCGAGCGACGGGCAGGGTCGCGAACAGCGCTATTTTACCATATCTTCATAAAGCTGCTTGCGGCGACGCTAGCCAACGACCTCGTCGGGGGCTGGCTCGCGGATCTCGATCAGGCCATTCTGGAGGAACTGAGCGATAATCTCGCAGGTACGAAACTCGCCGAGGCCGCTGCGCTGGGCGATCTGGTTGATCGTGTTTTTGCCGTTGACCATCGTCAGGATGCGCCAGCCCTCAGCCTCCAGGTTGATCTCGCTGGAGCCGCTGGCGGGGTTAGG
>JAYUYB010000957.1:0-5906 GCA_043752655.1 Chloroflexota bacterium | reverse complement strand
CACGCCTCCTGGAGCTTCTGAAACGCAGCCGCATCGTAGCGCAGGATGGGCTGGCGTGCGGCGCGCACCTCGTCGAGGCGGCGCACCGGGGCTTTGGTGGGCGCCTGGTGAAGCAGCTCCGGCGTCTCCACCGCCTCGTGGGCGATGGCGCGCATCGCCGCGATGAAGCTGTCCAGCGTGCGCTTGCTCTCGGTCTCCGTGGGCTCGATCATCAGCGCCTCGGGCACGATCAGCGGGAAGTAGACCGTCGGCGGGTGGAAGCCGTAGTCGATAAGGCGCTTGGCGATGTCCAGCGTGCGCACGCCCTTCGCGCCGGGCAGCTGGCCGCGCAGCACCGTCTCGTGCATGCAGATGCGGTCTACCGCCTGCGGGTAGAGATCCTTGAGCCGCACGCGCACATAGTTGGCGTTCAGCACCGCCACCTCGCTCACCTCGCGCAGGCCCTCGGCCCCCAGCGTGCGGATGTAGGTCCAGGCGCGCACGAGCATGCCGAAGTTGCCGTGAAAGGCCTTCATGCGCCCGATGCTCTTCTCGGGCGTGTAAAGCTCGTAGCCGCCCGCTTCAGCCTGGCGCACGCGCGGGCCGGGCAGGAAGGGGGCGAGCGCGCTGGTGCAGCCTACGGCGCCGCTGCCCGGGCCGCCACCACCGTGGGGGGTGGTCAAGGTCTTGTGCAGGTTGTAGTGCATAAAGTCGAAGCCCAGCTCGCCAGGCTTGGCGATGCCGAGGATGGCGTTGAAGTTGGCGCCGTCGCCGTACATCAGGCCGCCGGCCGCGTGGACCAGGCGACAGATCTCGACGATCTGGTCCTCGAAGAGGCCGAGCGTGTTGGGGTTGGTGAGCATCATGGCGGCGGTGCGCGGCGAGAGCTTGGCGCGCAGGTCGTCCATGTCTACGTTGCCACGGGCGTCGCTCTTCACCTCCACCACCTTCAGGCCGACCATGGCGGCGGTGGCGGGGTTTGTGCCGTGGGCCGCGTCCGGCACCAGCACCTCGGTGCGCTCGTGGTCGCCCCGATCAAGATGGTAGGCGCGGAAGGCGAGGATGCCGGTGAACTCGCCCTGGGCGCCGGCGGCGGGCTGCAGCGACACCGCCTCGAAGCCCGAGATCTCGCCGAGGTAGCCCTGTAGCTCGAACATCAGGCGCAGCGCGCCCTGGCTCAGTGCGTCGCCCTGCAACGGGTGGGCGGCCGCGAAGCCCGCGTAGCGCGCCACCTCCTCGTGGAGCTTCGGATTCCCCTTCATTGAACACGATCCTAGAAAAATCGGGCCAGTATCGATTGATGCATTATTGCGGCTAATGCGCGTGAAATGCCTAATCACCTCAGGCTCGGTCAGCTCGGGAAAGTCGTTCAGGTCGTCCTGCCGCAGCAACTCTGCTGGCAGATCAGCCTCAGGCACATCGAGTCTGGGCAGGTTCGTGCCGTGCTTGCCGGGACGAGAAAACTCGTAGATATGCGGGTCGAAGTTGTCCATCACACTATCCTTACTAGGCACTAAAGATCGCGCTCACCGGGCAGCTGAAGCCCGGCAGCACATCGGGGGTCTCAAGGGTCGCCTCGGCGCCGAAGGTGCGAGCGAGGCCGTCAGGCGTGTGGACGATCACCTCTTGCGTGCTAGGGTAGACGACCCAGACAGCGCCAGTGCCGGTGGCGAGGTATTCGCGTACCTTGGTGCGTACTTCTTTCGCTGTGTCGTCCGGCGAGACGACCTCCACAACAACGTCGGGTGCGATGCGCCAGAAGCCCTCGGGGACGCCATCCTCAGCGACACGCTCGGCGCGGACGTAGTAGACATCGGGGCCACGCACCGTGTCGGGGTCACGAGCCAGAATGAAACCGGACTTTACACCAACGGCGCCGCCTAGAGCTCGCTCTGCCCAATGGTCGAGTATCAAGCCAATTCTAGCTGTCACAACGCCATGAACTCCTCCTGAGAGCCTGCGCTCAACTACCTCTCCCCGTACAAGCTCCTGGTGCCTGGAGCCGGGCATGGCAAAAAACTCGTCGGCGGTAAGCAGGCGGGTGGCGACACTCATGCGGCTTCCTCCCCGGTGATCAGCGCTAAAGCTAGATCTGCGCGGCCCGCCTCCAGGAACAGAACCAGGCGATAGGGGCGCAGGGCGAACTCGCGCAGCTGGTCGTAGCGGCGCTCGGTAGTCTCGTCGTAGGCGTTGCCGTAGCCAACGCGCAGCCCGAACTGCTCAGGGCCAGCGAACTGCTCCAGCATGGCGGCGTGATCCCACCCTGGCCGCCACGCCTGCGCGAAGCCCCATCCCGTCAGGCCCGCCAGGCTCCAGCGTCGCTCGCGGCGGCGCAACAGCACGCGCTCGGGCCGCAGGTCGCCATGCACCAGGCAGGCGGGCCTGCCAGTGCCGGCCAGGTTGGCGTCGGCCCAGGCGTGGAGCTGCGCCGCGCCGTGGGCGTCGAGCTCGTCGGCGGCCTGAGCGGCGCGCAGGGCGGCATCAAGGCGGGCGCCAAAGTAGCGCACGTCCTCGTCGTCGGGCGGGGCGAGCAGCTCGCCAGCGGCGTTAATGGCTGGGTCAAGCTCGGCGCGCACCGTCGGCGGCGCGGCTGGGTCGAGCGCGCCATAGGCTAACGTGGTGTGGGCGTGGACGCGGGCAAGCGCAGCGCCAATCGCGCGGCCAACGTCGTAGCGCTGCTCCTCATCCATTGTGGGCGTGGCCTCGATCAGCGTCATGCCCTCCAGGTAACTCGTGAGCAAGTAGGGCTCGCCGCTGGCGCCCGCAAGATCGTGGGCGAGCAGCTCAGGGAAGGGCAGGTCGATCTCCGCGCGCAGCGCGGTGAGCGCGAGCAGCTCCGCCCGCAGCGGCTCGCCCGCGCCAGGGTCGGCGGGGGCGGCGAGGCGCAGCACCGTGCGCCGAGCCTCGCGCAGCTCCAGCAGCAGCGTGCGCTCGCCCAGGGGCTCCGCGCCGAGCAGGCGGGCGCCGGGCAGGGCGTGGGCGACAATGCGGCTGAGCTGTGTGTCGGAGAGCTGCATAGCCTTGACAAATGACAGGGTGACCGGCCTCGCTGACGCTCGGGCTGACTGGGTGACACCTATCGGCGCCGTTAGGTGTCACCCGGTCAGCTTGTCACCGTGTCACCGTGTCACCTCCGCGAGCGCCACAACGAGCCGGTCGATGTCGGCCTTGCTGTTCATCTCAGTCACGGCGAGCAGCATCGCGTTGCCCAGCTGCGGCTCGTCGGCGCCAAGGTCGTAGCCGCCTACGATCTGCTGCGCGCGCAGCGCGGCGTTCACCTCCGCGACGGGTCGCGGGCAGCGCACCACAAACTCCTTGAAAAAGGGGCCGCCGTGGACGGCGTAGCCGGGGATGCCGGCGATCTGCGCGGCGGCGTAGTGGGCGCGGTGGTAGCAGAGCTCGGCCAGCTTGCGCATGCCCTGCTTGCCCATCAGGCTCATGTACACCGTCGAGGCCAGCGCCATCAGGCCCTGGTTGGTGCAGATGTTGCTGGTGGCCCGCTCGCGGCGGATGTCCTGCTCGCGCGCGCGCAGCGTGAGCACGTAGGCCAGCCGCCCATCCACATCCTTCGTGGCGCCCACGATGCGCCCGGCGAGCTTGTGGACATACTTCTGCTTTGTGGTGAAGATGCCCAGGTAGGGGCCGCCGAAGTTTAGGCCGATGCCGAGCGGCTGGCCCTCGGCGGTGGCGATGTCGGCGCCGACCTCGGCGGGCGTCTGGAAGAGCCCGAGCGCGATCGGGTCGAAGTGAACAGCGAGCAGGGCGCCCTTCGCCTGCACCTGCTCGGCGAGGCCGCGCAGATCGTGCAGCCGCCCAAGAAAGTCGGGGTTCTGCACGATCAGCAGCGCCGTCTGATCATCCACCTGGGCCAGCGCCGCCTGAATGGACGCATCGTGCTGCGCCCCAGCAGGATTCTCATCGCCCACAACGGGCACATCGAGCGCTTCCAGGTAGGTGCGCAGCACGGCGCGATACTGAGGGTGAACGCTGCGGGCCACCACGATCTTGCGGCGGTTGCGCACCACGTTAAGCGCCATGATCGCGGCCTCGGCGATGGCGGTGGCGCCGTCGTAGTGCGAGGCGTTGGCGATCTCCATGCCGGTGAGCGAGCAGATCAGGCTCTGGTACTCGAAGGTCGCTTGGAGCGTGCCCTGGCTGATCTCGGGCTGGTAGGGTGTGTAGGCGGTGTAGAACTCGCCCCGGCGCAGGATCTGATCCACGGCGGCTGGCACAAAGTGGTTGTAGGCCCCGGCGCCCAGGAAGATGCTGTGGCTGTGGGCGTGGGCGTTCGTGGCGCTCATTGCCAGCAGCTCACGCACCAGCTCCGGCTCCGACATTGGGGCGGGCAGGCGCAGCTCGGGGAAACGCTTGTCGGCGGGCACGTCGGCAAATAGGTCGGCGGTAGTGGCAACGCCGATCGCCTGAAGCATCTCGGCGCGCTCGGCCTCGGTGAGGGAGATATAGTGTGACATGACTTTAGTGCTGAGTGCTAAGTTCTGAGCCCTGAGTGCCGCCCGTCTCTGCCGACAGGGCTCAGCACTCAGCACTCAGGGCTCAGCACTTAATGTGCTCGCTCCTCGCAGTGCGTCGTGTAGGCGGCGGCGTCCAGCAGTTCCTCGCTCGCGCCGGAGGGACGCAGGCGCACGAGCCAGCCAGCGCCGTACGGATCCTTGTTGATCGGCTCCTGGTTAGCTTCGAGCTCGCTGTTCACAGCGATCACCTCGCCGCCGACGGGGGCATTGAGATCCGAGCTGGCCTTCACCGACTCGATCACGCCGAAGCGCTGGCCGGGCGTCAGGCTGGCGCCAAGCAGGGGCAGCTCAAGGTAGACAATGTCGCCGAGGGCGTCCTGGGCGTAGTCGGTGATCCCGATCACTAGCTCGTCGCCCTCGCTGCGCACCCACTCGTCGGACTTACTGTACTGAAGCTCTGGCGGGATGGTTGTGCTCACGGATCACTCCTGGGCGATACGAGGGCAGCCACGTGGGCTGCCCCTACTTCTTATACCGGGGCTTGTAGAAAGGCATCTTCACGACGCGGGCGCGCACGGGCCGCTCGCGGACGATCACATCAAGCTCGCCGCCCTCGGCGCTAAGGGCCGTGGCCACCAGGCCGATCGCGAGCGGCCTGCCAAGCGTGGGCGAGGGCATGCCGGTGGTCACATAGCCAGCTGGCTCGCCATCCACGGAGTGGATCGGGTAGTCGCTGCGGGCGATGCCCTTGCCGATCAGCTCCAGGCCGACGAGGCGGCGGGCGGCGCCTTGCGCCTTGATCGCGGCGAGGACGGCGCTGCCCACGAACTCGCCCTTGTCGAGCTTCACAACCCAGCCGAGGCGCGCCTCGTACGGGTTGATCGTGGCGCTGATCTCGTGGCCGTACAGAGCCAGACACGGCTCGAAGCGTAGGCTATCGCGGGCGCCAAGGCCACAGGGTTTTACGCCGCCGGGGGCGCCGAGGGCGAGCGTGCGCTCCCAGATCAGCGCGGCGTGGCGGGTGTCAAAGAACAGCTCGAAGCCATCCTCGCCGCAGTAGCCGGTGCGCGCGATCAACACATTCACGCCGAACAGGCTGGTGAGCGCCACGCCGTGAAAGGGTAAATAGCCAAGATCACCGGCGGCCGACTCCTCCGCCTGCACGAGCAGCGTCTCTGCGGCGGGGCCCTGGAGGGCGAGCATCGACCAGCGCTCCGAGCGATCCTCCAGCTCCACGTCGAAGCCGGCGGCGTGCTGCTGAAGCCATGCCCAGTCTTTGTCGCGGTTGGAGGCGTTCACCACTACCAGAAACTCGTCGGGGATGTGGTAGAGAAAGACATCATCCACGATGCCGCCATCCTCGGCGCAGAGCAGGCCATAGTTCGACTGGCCGAGGTCGATGGCGGACACATCGCAGCTCACAACGTGCTGAAGGAAGGCCTCGGCCTGGGGGCC
>JAYUYB010000956.1:0-2303 GCA_043752655.1 Chloroflexota bacterium | reverse complement strand
GCTGATCGGCCTCACCGAGCCCCTGCCCTTCCGCCTGAGTGTGGAGCGCAACCCCACTCGCCTCGTCATCGCCGTGGCCCGCAATACGCCACTTGTCTCTAGCAGCGACCAGCTGCGTGTGCCGATGGGCGGGCAGCCCGCGCTCGCCGCGCCGCTCTTCGTGATCTTCGACGGCGATATCTGGCGCGTGGAGGGCGGCGCACAGGGCGCTGGCAGCGGCCTTACGCCGGGCGCCGCTGGCGCCACTAACCTCACGCAGTCGCCCGAGACGGAGACGGCCCTCGCCGTGAGTGCGGACGGCGCAAGCGTGGCCTTCTGCCGCGCTGCCCCCGGCCTCGACCCAGCCGACGCCGAGCTGCCTGTGCCAAGCGCCCTCTGGGTGATGGGCGGCGACGGCGCGAACCCGCGCCCGTTGGCACAGGTGGGCGTGAGCTGCGCCGACCCGGCCTTCAGCCCCGATGGCGCCGCCGTGGCGTTTGCCGTGGATGAGACGGGCGCCACCCCGGTGCAGCGCACGATCTACAGCGTGCCGACGGCCGGCGGGCAGCCCGAGCGTCTGATCAAGGGCCTGGACGAGTGGAGCCGCTTCGGGCCGCAGTGGCTCGCCGGTGGCGCGCTGGTCTTTGCGGCCGAGGCCCAGGATGGCCGCAGCACGCTCTTCCTGCGCTCGGCCAGCGGCGAGGTGCAGGATCTCGGCAACGACCTGCTGGTGCGCGACAGCGGCGCCGGACCGTACCTCGCGCTCGGCCGGCCGCTCGCCGCCCCCGATGGCAGCCGCTTCGCCGTGGAGCTGCTGCGCGGCGAGGCTAGCGGCGCCGACGTTGCCATCTTCGACGCGCAGGGCGTTATTCTGGATCTGCTCGGCGCCCAGCGCACGCTCCCGCCGCCCGCCCCGACAGCCGCGCCCACAGGCACGCCTACCCTGGCCCCAACCCGCACTCCTCGACCCACCAACACCCCCGCCACGCCCGAGGCTACAGGCACGCCCAGCGCTACCCCCGCCGAGACGGCCACGCCCACGATTACGCCCACGCTTGCACCCACGGCGGAGCCGGAGCCTGAGCCGCTGCCCGTGCGCGAGGGGCCGTACTGGACGCGTCCGCTCGCCTGGGATGGCCAGGGCCGCCTGCTCTACCTAAGCACGCTCTGCGCCAGCCAGGTTGTGCAGGACTACCAGCTCGCCCGCTGGGCCGGCGTGGGTCGGTCGGAGCTGATCAGCAGCGGGCAGGGTCTCGGCGGCGTCGGCCCCGCCACCCTGGTTGGCGACGGGCTCGCCTACGTGCTCACCGACCAGGCGCCGCCCGGCCCGCGCGGCCCCGCCGCCGCCACGCCCCGCGCCCCAGGCGCCCTCTGGCTCTGGGATCTGGAAAGCGGCACGCGCGGCGCGCTGCTAAGCGCCGAGCGCGACTTCACAGCTTTGGCGCGGTAGAGACGACGGTGGACGGTGGACGTTGGACAGTGGACGGTCGTCCTCTGCGGTATTGTAACTAGAAGAAGGCCCTACACAAGGCACGGCTTCCAGCACCCTCACCATCGGGTTGGTGAGCATGTTCGAACACGTGCAGCGGCACGCCGACTTCTACCGCGTGATGCTCGGTGCGAAGGGCGATCCGGCCTTTGTGCAGCGCGTTCAGCAGTACAGCGAGGAGAAGGCACGCGGATGGTCGTTACCGAGCAAGGCACCTACCTTGACGACCTCGACACGCCTGCCCAGCGCAAAGCGGGAATGAACGCACTGCTGGATCAGCATGGAGGATGCTATGGGAACCGTCTTGTTGGATATGGCAATGTCGCTCGATGGCTTTGTTTCTGGCCCTGAGGGCGGCGACGACGGTCTGCACGACTGGTACTTTGCGCCGGTCGGGAACGCCAGCGTCGTGATCGACGAACTGCTGCACACGATTGGGGCCATGATCCTCGGCCGCCGTGTGTTAGGCGACCAACCAGATGGCTTCGACACGCCCTACAAAGTGCCGCACTTCGTCCTAACTCACACGGCCCGACCGACCGTGGAGCGTGGGGATGTGCCGTTTATCTTTGTCGCGGACGGCATCGAGCGCGTCGTGGCACAAGCCCAGACGGCGGCTGGCGAGAAGGTCGTCTGCGTGGCCGGCGGCGCCACGACGGCGCAGCAGTTGCTCAAGGCTGGCCTCATCGACGAGCTACAAATCCACTTGGTGTCCAAGTTCCTTGGGGGCGGCCTGCGCTTGTTTGACCAGTTGGCGCCCATGCAATTGGAGCGGACGCGCGTGCTCGAATCGCCCGGCGTTACCCACCTGCGTTTCCGAGTCGTTCGATAACCG
>JAYUYB010000955.1:0-2304 GCA_043752655.1 Chloroflexota bacterium | reverse complement strand
CGACGCTGACGACAAAGCCGAGGCCGCGCCCGGCGCCCGCAAGCTCGCTGACAATCGCGCCCACCACAGCGAGGGCGGAGGCCACCTTGAGTCCGGCGAACAGGCTGGGCAGCGCGGCGGGCAGGCGCAGGTGGCGCAACACCTGGCCGCTCCTGGCGCCCCAGGCGCGCATTAGGGCCAGCTGCTCGGGGCTTACGGCGCGCAGGCCCTGGGCCGTGGCCACGAGCACAGGGAAGAAGGCGAAGAGCGCGGCCATGGCCACGCGGGGGGCCAGGCCATCGCCAAGCCAGATCGTGAGCAGCGGGGCCAGCGCGGCAGCCGGGATGGTCTGCGAGACCAGCACCCACGGGTAGAGCGCGTCCTCCAGCAGGCGCAGCTGCACAAAGAGCATAGCGAGGCTCACGCCCGCCAGCGCGCCTACAAGCAGGCCCGCAGCGGCGGCGAGGGCGGTGACGCCCATGTGCCCCGCAAGGTCGCTGTGCGGATCGAAGAGCCGGGCCAGCACGCGCGAGGGCGGCGGCAGCAAGTATGGGGGCACGCCAAAAGCTGGCAGGCCCCACTCCAGCAGGGCCAGAGCCAAGAGAAGCAACGTAATGGCGGCGGCGTAGCGACGGGCCAGCGCCACCAGGCCCGGTTGCGCACGCGCCGCACCGCCGCGCTCGCGGGTGAGGGCAGCGTTTGACATGGGCGTATCGTACCATGAAATGTCCAGGCCTTTGGAGCACGAAGGGCGCGAAGGGCTGCGAACTACCGCGAATCCGGGCAGGAGCCGTTCGCGGCTTTCGCCCGATTTCGCGCCGTTCGCGGTCCAAGTGGTTCGGTTCGGGCACCTGGGCCATGGACTCCGCAGCAAACAGAATGTCGTATAATACAAAGACACACCTAAGCTGAAAGGTCACACTCATGGCTGAGATTATCCCCCTGACGCAAGGCGGGGCAAGCGCCTCGCAGGAGCCTTACAAGGAGGGCGCCTGCAAGCTGCACCCGCAGACGATGTGCCCCGCCTTTGGCGCGCTGCGCGTGCTCGCGCGCATCGAGGGCGCCCAGCCCACGATGATCACCGACACTGGCTGCCTCTACGGGCTTACCTTTGTGACGCACTTTTACGCCGCGCGCAAAAGCATTGTCGCCCCGCAGCTCGGCACCGCCGAGCTTGCCGGTGGCAAGGTGCAAGAGGCGGCTAACGCAGCCATCGCCGAGGCCGCCAAGGAGCAGAATGTCTCGGTGATCCCGGTGATCTCGCTCTGCGTGGCGGAGACCGCCGGCCTGGCCGAGGAACTGCTGCCCACCGAGATCGACGGCAAGCCGGTGGTGCTGGTGCGCGTGCCAGCCTATGCCATCCACTCCCACCCCGAGGCCAAGGATATTGCGCTCGCCGCCATGCTGCGCCACTTTGTGGAGCGCGTGGAGGCCCCCGAGCCCGGCGCGCTCGTGCTGGTGGGCGAGGTCTTCCCCGCCGACCCGCTGATGATCGATGGTATGCTGCGCAAGATGGGCGGGCGCGTGCTCGCTACGCTGCCTGGCCGCCACGTCGACGAGCTGCGCATAGCAGGCCGGGCAGCCGCTGTGGCCGCCGTCCACCCCTTCTACCGCGAGACGGTGAGCGTGCTGCGCGAGCAGGGCGTGGGCGTGGTAACGGGCGCCCCGATCGGCGCCGATGGCAGCGCCGCCTGGCTGCGGGCCGTGGGCGCCGCCCTGGATCTCGACGAGGACGTGGTGGAGCGCGTGGCCCAGGCGGAGGAGGATACGGCCCGCGCCTTCCTCGCGTCGCAGCCGCTCAAGGGCGCTACCATCCTGGTCTCCGGCTACGAGGGCAACGAGATGCTCTACGCCCGCCTGCTGGTGGAGGGCGGCGCGCACGTGCCGTATGTGAGCACGAGCATCGGCCAGAGCATGCTCACCGCCGCCGACGAGGCCTGGCTCAAGGCCCACGGCACCGAGGCGATTGTCTACCGCAAGGCGTTTGAGGACGACAAGGCCGCGATGGATCACTGGACGTTCGATCTGGTGATCGGCACGACCACGCTCGCCTCCTACGCCAAGGAGCAGGGCATCCCCTCCGTCTACTACACCAATATCCTCAGCGTGCGCCCGCTCTTCTTGTCTGGCGGGATGATCGCCTCGCTCAGCTTTGTGCGCGAGCTGCTCGGCCGCAGGCCGCTCTACGAGCGCATGCTGGATTTTTTTGGCCCCGACGCCAACAGCCGCGAGCTGCCAGACGCGGATCGCTAGGACATGTGGACGGTGGCCGGTAGACGGTGGACAGTGCCGGAACCTACCGTCTACCGTCGTCCGTCTACCGTC
>JAYUYB010000954.1:0-13379 GCA_043752655.1 Chloroflexota bacterium | reverse complement strand
TCCTCGATCATCCTGCCTACACTACAAACGGCGAGTCGCGGCTGCTTCGTCGCTCAGGTTGCACGCTCATCTGGGGTAGGCGGCGCCTGAATTATAGTCTACCTCAAGGTGTGAGGCAAACGGCGCGCTGGCAGATCCAGGCGTTAAGGTAATCCGCTCGCTTGCTACGGGGCGAGCCGCTCGATCAGCCACGCGCCATCGGGGCCGCGCCGGTAGCGGATGCGGTCGTGGAGGCGGCTTGGCCGACCCTGCCAGAACTCCACCAGCGTGTGCGCGACACGGTAGCCGCCCCAATCCGGCGGGCGCGTTGGAGCGCCATCAGCGAAGCGCGCCGTAACCTCGGCCAGGCGCGCCTCTAGCTCGGGGCGGCCAGAGATCACCTGGCTCTGGGGCGAGGCCCAGGCGCCAAGGCGGCTGCCCTCGGGGCGCACAGCGTAGTACGCGTCCGACTCAGCGGCCTCCACGCGGGCCACGCTGCCCTCCACGCGCACCTGGCGCTCCAGCTCGGGCCAGTAGAAGACCAGCGCCGCCGCGCCGCTGGCGTCGAGCTCGCCCCCCTTGCGGCTGGCGTAGTTGGTGAAGAAGACAAAGCCATTGGCGTCGAAGCCCTTGAGCAGCACGATGCGTGCGGAGGGCTGCCCGTCGGGGCCAACGGTGGCCAGAGTCATCGCGTTGGGCTCGCGCATGCCCGCGCCCGCCGCCGCCTCGAACCAGCGCTGAAACTGCGTGATAGGGTCCGGCGCAACCTCGTGCTCGGCCAGGCCGCGCTGGGTGTACTCTTTGCGGAGCTCTTGCATAGCTTCATTGTGCCACAAGTTGCGCAACGAGGGGGGCTGCCGTACAATAACCGCCGATGAACAATGCTGGCGCGCTTTATGTCGAGTTTGGCGACCACCTGGCGGTGGGCGCGGCGGTTACGCGGGCGCTAGAGGCGCGCGGGTTCCGCAGGGCAGAGCTGGCGCCGGGGGCGATCAGCGGGCGGATCATGATCCGCGAGAAGCGTCGGCGGCTGTTCTTTGTGCTGCCCGCCCAGAACGGCTGGGTGGCCGTGTTCGAGGACCCGCGCTACTTTGGCGAGCGCGCTCTGGCCCGTGAGCTGGCCCAGCAGCTGGATGCGCGCACGGTCTGGATCGAAGTGAGCGGCAACGGCGTAGGGTGGGCGCGCGGGCTCTACCAGGGCAAGGCGGTGATCGAGGAGCAGTACGACGAGATCGAGACGACCTTCTATGGCGAGTACGGCGTCGTCGCCTTCGTCTACGACATCGAGACCACCCCCGACGAGTTTATCGCCGCTTTGGGCCTGCCCCACGCCGAGCTGCACTACGAGGCGATCGTAGCGGGCGAGCTGCCCGCCGAGGTCGACGAGCCGCTGCACCTTGCCTTCGAGAAGCCCTGAGCGCTGTCGAAGCAAGCCACAGCTCAGCACTCAGCATTATGCCCCACACCATTCTAATGCTCGCCTCGACGAGCTTTTTCTCGGACTACGGCAACCATGTCCGCATCTGGGAGGAGGCGCGGGCGCTCCAGCGGCGCGGCCACCGGCTGCTGCTCGCCACCTACCACAACGGCGACGATATGCCGGGCCTGACGATCCGCCGCTCCTGGGATGTGCCCTGGATCAAGCGCGCGGTGGTGGGCTCCTCGCGCCACAAGCTCTACCTAGACGTGGGCCTGGCCTGGCGTGCCCTGCGCGTGGCGCTCAGCGAGCGCCCGACGATCATCCACGCCCACACCCACGAGGCGGCCTTTATCGGTATGCCGCTCCAGCAGCTGCTCGGCGTGCCGCTGATCCTCGACTACCAGGGCAGCATGACGAGCGAGATGCTGGACCACGGCTTTATCAGCAAGACGCACCCGCTCTACCTGCCGCTCACCCGCCTGGAGCGCGGCATCAACCGGCGCGCCAACGCGGTAATGACCTCGACCCACAACGCCGCCGCGCTGCTGCGCCGCGATGGCAGCCTGCCTGGCGAGCGCATCCACGCTGTGCCCGACGGGGTGGACACCGAGCGCTTCCAGCCCTACGATGGCTCGCCCGCCTGGGTGGAGCAGAACGCCGCGCTGCGCGCCCAGCTCGGCATCCCCGCAGGTCGCCGGATCGTGGTCTACATCGGGCTGCTGGCGCCCTACCAGGGCACCAACGTGCTGATCGACGCCGCCCGCCTGCTGGTTGCTCGCCGCCCCGAGCTGCACTTTTTGATTATGGGCCACCCCGACCCGCACAGCTACCGGCGCTACGCAGAGAGCCTGGGCGTGGGCGACCACGTAACGCTGCCGGGCCGCATCATCTACCGCGACCTGCACAGCTACCTGGCGCTCGGCGAGGTGGCCGTGGCCCCGAAGATGAGCCTTACCGAGGGCAACGGCAAGATCGCCAACTATATGGCGATGGGGCTGCCCACGGTGGCGTTCGAGACGCCGGTGGCCCGCGAGATCCTCGGCGACGCCGGCCTGTATGCGGCCTTCGGCAGCGCCGAGGATCTCGCGGCGAAGCTGGAGCTGGCGCTCGACAACCAGGCGCTCGCCGCGCGGCTGGGGGCCGCCGCACGTGCGCGCGCCGTGGCGGAGCTCTCCTGGGAGCGGGCCGCGCACCTGATTGAGACGATCTACGCGGCGGCGCTGGGCCGCGCTGTCGCCACAGAGGCGCAGAAAGCGTAGGAAATGTGAGGCGCGCGCCCACAAGGGGCGCGCCTACGGGGCTTTGTGAAGCGCAACGGGCGCCCACAAGGGGCGCGCCTACGCATCCTCGTCGAACAGGGGGCGCCCCTAGGCATATGGCCCGAACCGTTTGGATCGCGAACCGCGCGAACGAGTGCGAAGGGCGCGAACCCCTACGCCTGGAGCTCCCGCTCCAGCGCCCCAAGCTCGCGGACGTTGACGCGCAGGTTGCGGATCAACCCGCGGATCACACCGCGCGCCACGCTCACATGATCGGCAATCAGCTCCGAGAGATCCTCGCGGTCGAGCCGCAGCAGCGCGGTGGGCGCAAGCGCAGTGGCCGAGAGCGTGCGCGGGCGGGCGTCGAGCAGCGCAACCTCGCCAAACAGCTCACGCGGGGCTAGCTCGTTGAGCGTGCGCTCGCCGTCGTGGACGCGCACCCGCCCAGTGGCGATGATGTACGCGCAGCTCGCCGCGTCGCCCCGCGCGAAGATCGCTGTGCCAGCGGCGATCTGCTCGGGCTGGAGCAGCGCCGCCACCGCCAGCAAATCCTCCTCGGGGACGGCTGCGAAGATCAGCCCGCCCTTGAGCAGCAGCACCCGCTCCACAAGGACGATCTCGTCAACACGCTCGCTGCCTAGCTGTGCAGCCTGCGTCAGCTGCTGCGGATGCTGCGCCAGGGCGTAGCGGGCGCAGGCGCGCACCCACGGGTGATCCTGGCGCTCGCCCGCCAGGATCGCCGCGATGATGGCCTGGGGCTGGCTGCGCGGCTGGGGGGAGTGCCGATCAAGCTGGGCCAGGGCCTCGGCGGGCGCGAGCTGCTCTACCAGGGGCAACACGAGCGGACGCAGCTCTGGCGGCAGCAGCAGGTCGATGGTCTCCACGGCGTAGGAGCGCTGCTCGCTGGACGGGTGGGCCAGCCCGGCGCGCGCGCGCTGGAAGCGCTCGTCGCCCAGCAGCACGCCCAGCAGCGCCAGCACGCGCTCGCGGGCGCGGCCCATGGCACTCGCCAGCGCCGCCCGCAGCTGCGCGCTGTCGTCGCTCGCGCCAAGATCGCGCTGCGCCGCGAGGGCCCACGCCGCGTAGGCGGCCTCGGCGCCGAGCTGCCGCCGCACCAGCCCGGCGGCCTCGCCAGTGGCTCGGTAGCCGCAGTGCTCCAGGGCGAGGGCCACGCCGTGGCGTAGCTCCTCGGCTGGGGTGTTCAGGGCGGGCAGCAGCAGCTCGGCCGCCGCAGGGCCAGCCCGCCCGCAGGCCTGCACGATCAGCAGGCGCTGCGCCACGCTCTGCCCAGGCTGCTCGAAGGCCGCGCCCAGGGCGGGCACAGCCTCTGAGCCGCCACGCGCCAGGGCCGCCAAGGCCGCGCTGCGCAGGGCCGGGCGCGCGAGCGCGGCCACCACCTCCGGCCACAGCTCGGCCACGCCGGCGGTGGGCACGGCGGCCAGCGCTGCGCGCCGCACCGCCACGTCGGCGTCGGCCAGCAGCGGGCGCAGCAGCGTGGCCGCCCCCGGCTCCGCCAGCTCGCCCAGGGCGCGGGCAACGAGCGCGCGCTCGTCCGCCAGCGGAGAGGCGGCCCGCGCCCGCAGCCAGGCCTGCACGGGCTGCTGCGCGCCGGAGTGCGCAAGGGCGGCGACTGCGCCGAGCTGTAGCTCAGGCTCGGGGTCGGCGAGGGCGGCGGCCAGCATGTCTGGCTCGCCCGCGCCGAGGGCGGCGAGCGTGCGCAGGGCCTGGCCGCGCACCACGGCGTCCTGCTCACGGGTGAGCAGAGCGCGCACCGGGGCGGCGAGGCCGGCCGGCCTTAGGCGCCCGAGGCGCAGCAGGGCCTCGCGGCGCACCGCAGGCTCGGGGTGCTCAAGCAGCAGCGCCAGGGCCGCGCCAAGCTCGGGGTTGTCGCTCGCCTCGAGCAGCTGGAGGGCGTAGAGCGCCTCGCCGGGGTGGGGGCTCTGGAGGCCGCGCCGCACAATCGCCAGGCTGGCGGCGTCGCTCAGGTTAAGCGTGGCCCCGCTCAGGCGGCGCTTGCTGAGGGCCTGGAGCAGCGCGCCGCTGTAGCCGCCACCCACGCGCAGGGTGACAAGCAGCCAGGCGAGCGAGATCAGGGCGAGCATGTAGGCGAGCTGGATGCCGCTGAGGCCGAGCAGGCGCGTGCAGAGCAGGATGAGCGCCCCGGCCAGGCCGGCCGCCAGCGGGCGCACCCCGCCGTCGATCACGGTCTGCACCAGCGAGCGCTGCGCCGCCGGGATGGGCTGGTAGGTAAGCTGCACCACGTTCTCGTCTACCGAGAAGCGCAGGGCGCGCTCCACAATGCGCGTGATCAGCATGAGCACGAAGATGCCGAAGACGCCGCCGAGCAGCGTGCCGCCAAGCGCCACCATGCCAGCGGCAAGCGCCAGGAAGACCGGGAGGATGGGCAGGCCGCCGCGCACACCGAAGCGGCGCACAATGCTGCCCGCGAGCGTCACCTGGAGCAGGATGGTGAGGATGCTGGAGGCGGCCACGGTGGCGCCAACCAGGCCGGAGAGCTGCTCGGCGCCGCGAAAGTGGGCCAGCGACAGGTCGTAGAAGATCGTCTCGACGAAGAAGTAGGCCAGCTGCGAGAGCGCGATCATCAGCAGGATGCCGCGCACAAAGCTGCCGCGCAGTACCGCGCCGATGCTGGGCGTGGGGTCGGCGCCCTCCTCAGCCTTGGCCTGGTCGGCGCCAAGCGGGAAGCGGCGCACGATCAGGCGCTCCACCAGAAGCGCACCGCCAAGGCCGGCTGCCGAGAGGATCAGCAGGTTGGGCGCGCCGATCAGCGGGGCGATCAGCAGGGTGAGCAGGCCGCCAGCGATGTCGCCACACTCGCTGCCGGAGCTGAGCAGGCCGAAGAGGCGCTTGCCCTGGCGCAAATTGAAGAGCTGGCCGGTGAGGCCCCAGAAGATCAGCGTAATCAGCACGTAAACCGTCGTGTAACCGATCATCAAGCTCATCACGAGGGCGGGCGGGCGCCCGAGGCCCAGGGCCACGCGGAAGGCGAGCAGCGCCACGATCAGCAGGGCGAGCGTGCCCGCGATCAGCCGTGCGAGCGGCACGCGACTCTGGAGCCGCAGGTAGATCAGCCCGGTGATCGGCACGACCAGGGCGGCGCCAAGAAAGGTGTAGGGCAGGGCCGCAGCGCCGAACAGCTCCAGAAACATGCCGCTCACGGCGACCGCGCAGAACATGCGGCCGATGCCGAGCAGGAAGCCGTAGGCCAGCACGAGGCGCACGAGCGGGCCTTCGCCTGCCTGGATTTGGAGCGCGGCGCTGAGCCTGGTGGTGATGGCCATGGATTCGGGGCTCCTGGAAAGCCCAGGGCGGATGCAGCATCTATGAACCGGGCATTTTTGTCCGCAGATGACGCAGATTTCTGGCCCATTTCTGGCCTCAGGCGTGGCGTGGAGTGCGGGGCGTCAGCCCTGATCAACTATAATATATCGTGCGCCGACACGCCAGCTATCTAGGCACCCGCTATGTCCACCACGCCGCCTGTTGACCCAACGCTTGATGACCCGCTGCGCGCCAGCGAGCTGCTGCGCGCCTTCCCCCCCCAGAGGCGCAGGCTGAGCTGTGGGCCGCCCTTGAGCTGATCCGCCTGCCAGCTGGCGCGATCATCTTTGAGCAGGGCGACCCTGGCGATGGCATGTACCTCGTGCGCCAAGGCCGGGTCGGCGTGCTGATGCACCACGACGGCGCCGAGCAGCTGATCGACGAGCATGGCCCCGGCGCCGCCGCACTCTTCTACCGCGACCCCGAGCGGCCCGCACCGCCTCTGCCCAACCTGCTCTACGCGCCCGCCGATGGCCGGGTGCTGCATGTTACGCCGCTCGACGACGCGCCGGAGCTGCAAGGCGCCCCGGCGTGGCGCGTGGCCGTCTTTCTCTCGCTGCTGGATGTCCACATTACCCGCAGCCCGGCCGCAGGCGTGGTGCGCTCGGTGGAGCACCGCCCCGGCCGCTTCCAGAGCGCGTGGGACGCGGGCGTCGAGCAGACGAACGAGTGCAACATGATCCAGATCGACACGGGGCGCGGCCCGCTGGCCGTGGTGCAGATCGCGGGCCTGGTGGCGCGACGGATCGTCTGCTACCCGCGCGCTGGCAGCGCCGTGGGCAGCGGCGAGCGCATCGGCCTGATCCGCTTCGGCTCGCGCACCGACCTGATCTTCCCACAAGCCATGGCCTGGCCGCTCGTGACGCCGGGCCAGCGCGTGCGCGGCAGCGTGACGCCACTTACTGTTATGCTTGGGTAGACGGTGGACGGTAGACGGTGGACGGTGGACGGTAGACAGTCATCCAAATGCTCACCATGCTAGAAAAGCTGTTCGTGCTCAAGTCGGTGGCGATCTTCGGCGCGCTGCCCGACGATCTGCTGCTGGAGGTGGCCGCGATTCTGCACGAGGAGGAGCGCGCGGCCGGCGAGCTGGTGTTTGCCAAGGGCGATCTCGGCACGAGCATGTACATCGTTGCGCGCGGGCGGCTCCACGCCCACGACGGGCCGCGCACGCTCAACGAGCTGCCGACGCGGGCCGTGTTCGGCGAGATGGCCATGCTGGACCCGGAGCCGCGCAGCGCATCGGTGACGGCCCTGGAGGAGAGCCTGCTGCTGCGCATCGACAACCGGCCCTTCTACGAGCTGATGGCCGACCGGGGCGAGGTGGCGCTCGCGATTATCCAGCTGCTCGCCGGCTATCTGCGCGAGCGCCTGGACGACATTCACGCCCTGGATGCGCGCAGGCGCAATGCATCATCCACAGATGACACGGATTTCCGGCCTATTGCTGGGCCGCTCGATTGAGCGGAAATCGGTGCAATCTGTGCATAATAGAGCCGACGATTAGGGCAGGCGCGCCTCGTCGAGCGCGATGCTGAGCAGCCGTGCGCTATTCGCAATCGGCTCGCGATCTGCTGGGGCCTGGAGCGTCAGCCGATGCGCCCCAGGCGTAAGCCAGAGGTGAAGTGTGACAGCGCTGCGATCAAGCCCAACCTCCCAGGTGCCAGCGGGGGCGCCGTCAAGCGTCAGCTGCACCACGCGCGGGCGCTGAAAGCTGTGTGCAGCCAGGCGCAGCACCATCTGCTGGGGCACGTCGTTAGGGTTGATCAGGACGAGATCGCCTGCCTCGCCCATCCAGCGCCAGCGCCGTGCGCCGTCGCCCTCAGGTCGCTGCCACCCGTCACCAGCGAGGGCGGCGATCAGCCCCGGCGCCACATCCGGCACCTGGTAGACGGCGAGCGTCGCATCGGCGTAGCTAGGGCTCACGCCTGGCAGCGCCTGGGCAAGCGCCTCGCGGACGGCGGCGCGGCGCTCGGGCTCGATCTGGTCCCAGCGCACCAAAACAGTGCTAATCCCGTAGCTGTGCAGCGCTGCCAGCGGCCCGTCGGAGCCAGCCACAAACGGGTCGGCAGGCTCGGGGCGCATTTTCCAAAGCGGGCGCACCGCAGGCATCAGGTTAGGCCAGGGGTAGCTCGGGGAGCGCGCCAGGTAGCCGCCGAGGATGGGTCGCCCGTGGACCAGCTGGGCGCGCTGCGGCTCAACATATTTGTAGGCGGCGGGTGGCACCTCCAGCACGGCCCCGCTGCCGCCTGCGAGCGTCTGATAGGCCGGATGCATCGCAGCTGGCAGCAGCGGCCACGGGCGTGGCAACAGCTCGATGGCCATGAGCAGCAGGGGAATCGCCCAGAGCAGCGGGCGCCCGCGCCGCTGGATCAGCGCGCCCAGGCTGCTAAGGCCCAGCGCGCTCGGTGGGATGAGCGCCAGCGTGGCGGCGGCCACGAACAGGCCGGGGCGGCGGCCCAAGCTTAGACCAGGCAGCAGGTTGAGCAGAGCGTATGGGAGCGGCACGCCAGTGCGCCAGCCGCCGATCTGTAGCTCGGAGCCGAGGGCGAACAGCAGCGCGCCGCCCGCCAGCACAAGCCAGCGCCAGCTCTCGCGCCAGCGGGTGACCGCGCCGAGCGCGGCCAGCGCCAGCACGCTGTAGCTCAAGGCGGCGTTCCAGTCGCCGCTAAAGTTATGCCAGGCCGGGCCGACGCGCGCGAAGATCGCCTCGCCCCAGAGCGGGTGCAGGTAGCTGGGAAGCCAAAAGTCGAGCAGATTCGCGGAGCGCGCAAGCAGCTCGTCTGGCTCGGGCCGCGCCACGGCGCCCTGGCGCGTCGCGCTGGCGATGGCCGGCACGATCACCGGCAAGAGCAGCACGGCGGCGGTTCCAGCGACGAGCGCAGCCTGGCCGATCAGCCCGCGCAGGCCCGTACCACCCAACCCTCTCGCCCTGAGCGGGCGAGGGTGGGCCGAGGAAGGCGCCCACAGCAGGACGAGGCCCAGGCTCATCAGTGCCATAAACAGCAGGGCGTACCAGCTTGTCAGGCCAGTCAGGGCCAGCAGCACCCCAGCCAGGATGGCATCACGGCGGCGCCCAGCTTCCAGCGCCCGCAGCAAGCATAGCAGGTAGAGCGCCGCCCACTGAAGGCTCGCCAGCTCTAGCTGGCCGTCCCACACGCGGGTGAGATGCGAGGGCGCAAGCGTGAAGAGCAGCCCGGCCAGAAATGCCGCCCGCTTGTCGCCGCTCACGTGGAGCGCCAGGGCGTAGCCGGCCAGGCCCGTCAGGGTGAGGGCGAGCAGCAGCGCGGCATTGTAGCCAGCCACCGGCCCCCAGAGCGCCGTGATGGGCAGCACCAGGATGCCGTTGGTGATGCCGAGCGTCTGTAGATAGAGGCTCACGCCCTGCGGGTAGAACAGCAGCGGCGTCACGAAGGGATTTTGCGCGCTGGCGAGGGCGCGCTGGACCCACCAGAGGTTCCAGACGTTCTGCCAGCCATCGACCTGCGCCACCGGCCCGCCAGGGATGGCTGTGGCGAAGACAGGTAGGATCACACGCAGCAGCAGCAGCGCGGTTAGCGCATAGCCCACAAGCGCCAGCAGCGTGTGGCGCGATGGATGTGCGCCAGAATGATCCACAGATGCCACAGATTTCTGGCCTATTTCCGGACTACTGAGTGGACCGGAAATCTGTGGCATCTGTAGAGGGGAGGGCGGGCGAAGTGACGCCTTTTCCCGCCTGCTGCTTGCGCAGGTTGCGCAGCTCTCACAGCGCCTCAAGCGTCATCGAGAGCAGCTCGGCGAACTTCACGAGGTTGTGCTCATCCTGGGCGGTGAACTCGCCCACATACTTGTCGGAGAGCTGGAGCAGCCCCCAGTTCGTGCCGGAGCGGTCGAACAGGGGCGCCGCGAGCCAGCCGCGCATCGGGGGGTGGGCGCCTGCCTCGGTGCCGAAGCCGCGCCACTCCGGGTGGGCCTCCAGCTCCGCCTGCGTCAGCCGAACTGCCTGGTTGTTCCCCAGGATCCAGCCGTGGATGCCGTAGCCGGTCGCCGATGTGCTGTAGCCCGCCCAATCGGCGTACTTCTCCGAGAGCGAGAAGACCTTGCGGATCGAGGCCCAGTCCTGCTGAACGACAATCGCGGCGGCGCCTTGGTGCGCGCCAACGAGGATGCGGATGGTCTCGACGGCGGTGGCCAGAGCCTGGTTGGCCGTCGTGGCGAACGCCTCGTCGATCGCGTCTGGGTCTGGTATCACCGGGTTGACCGTGGCGCCGATGACGCTGTTCTGATAGACGTTAGTGTGTGGTCGGGGGTCGGTGTCGGACACGCGATGGCCTCCTTGTGCTGTGCGAGCGCCGCATACGAATGGGATAGCTTAACTATACACCAGGTTGTAGCGATACAATAGTGTTGCGCATACTACAGCATGAAGGGGCAGCACGATGAAGATCGGACTTCAGATCCCGAGCTTTACCTGGCCGGGCGGGGCGCAGGAGATCGGGGCGCGGCTCGCGGAGATCGGCCAGCGCGCCGATGCGGCCGGCTTCACCAGCCTGTGGGTGATGGACCACTTCTTCCAGATCTCGTTCGCCGGCCCGCCCGAGGACCCGATGCTAGAGGGCTACAGCGCCCTGAGCTTCCTGGCCGGTGTCACCAAGCGCGTTTCCTTGGGCACCCTGGTGACGGGCGTGATCTACCGCTACCCCGGCATTTTGGCAAAGACCGTGACGACGCTCGACGTGCTCTCGGGCGGGCGCGCCTGGTTTGGCATCGGCGCCGGCTGGTACGAGCGCGAGGCGAAAGGCCTGGGCGTGCCATTCCCGCCGCTCAAGGAGCGCTTCGAGCAGCTCGAGGAGGCCCTTCAGATCGTCCACCAGATGTGGGATGGCACCGTGGCGCCCTTTGCGGGCAAGCACTACCAGCTGGCCGAGACCCTGAACCAGCCCCAGCCGGTGCAGCAGCCGCGCCCACGGATCATGATCGGCGGCACCGGCGAGCAGAAGACGCTGCGTATGGTCGCGCAGTACGCCGACGCCTGCAACCTCTTCGACCGGCTCGGGCCAGACGTGATCCGCCAGAAGCTCGATGTGCTCAAGGGCCACTGCGAGCGGCTCGAGCGCCCCTACGAGCAGATCGAAGTCACCACCTTGGGGACGGCGCAGCTCGCCCCTGGCGCGCAGAGCGCGGCCGACCTGATCGCTCACTGCCGCATCCTGGCCGACCTCGGCGTCCACCACGCCATCTTCAACATGCCGAACGTGCAGGAGCTCACACCGCTCGACATCTTCCGCGACGAGATCATCCCGGCGGTCGCCGACTTCTAGCGCAACAGCATTATCCACAGATGACACCGATTTCCGCTCAATTGAGCGGCCCAGCAATCTGCTGGAAATCGGTGTCATCTGTGGACACAGCGCGGACTGAGCTGCTACTTGTCGCGCTTGGCGTCGCCCAGGGCGGCCTGCGCGGCGGCGAGGCGGGCGATCGGCACGCGGTAGGGCGAGCAGCTCACGTAGTTCAGGCCGGCGCGGTGGAAGAACTCAATCGAGGCGGGGTCGCCACCGTGCTCACCGCAGATGCCCACCTTCAGGTCGGGGCGGGTCTTACGACCGCGCTCCGTGCCGATCTGCACCAGCTGGCCCACGCCCTCCTGGTCGATCGTCTGGAACGGGTCGTCGCGCATGATCTTCTGCTCGACGTACAGCGGCAGGAAGCGGCCGGCGTCGTCACGCGAGAGGCCGAGCGCAGTCTGCGTCAGGTCGTTGGTGCCAAAGCTGAAGAACTCAGCCGTCTCGGCGATCGCGTCTGCGGTGAGCGCGGCGCGCGGCAGCTCGATCATGGTGCCCACCAGGTAGGGCAGCTCCACGCCCGCTTCGGCGAAGACCTCGGCGGCCACCTTGCGCACTAATTCCTCCTGGGGCTTGAACTCGGTGATATTGCCCACCAGCGGGATCATCACCTCGGGGTGGACGGTGATACCCTCGCGATACACGGCCACGACGGCCTTGAAGATCGCGCGGGCCTGCATCTCGGTGATCTCGGGGTAGATGATGCCGAGGCGACAGCCGCGGAAGCCGAGCATCGGGTTGGCCTCGCTCAGATTCTCCACGCGGCTCTTCACCTTCTTCGGGTCCACGCCGAGCTTCTGCGCCAGCGCCGCGATCTCGTCGTCGTCGTGGGGCAGGAACTCGTGCAGCGGCGGGTCGAGGGTGCGGATCGTCACGGGGAAGCCGTCCATCGCGCGGAACAGGCCCTCGAAGTCGCCCTGCTGTAGCGGCTCGATCTTGGCGAGCGCGGCGCGGCGCTCGTCCTCGCTGTCGGCCAGGATCATCTCGCGCATGGCGTCGATGCGGTCGCCCTCGAAGAACATGTGCTCGGTGCGGCAGAGGCCGATGCCCTCGGCACCGAACTGGCGGGCCACCTTCGCGTCGCGGGGGATGTCGGCGTTGGCGCGCACGCCAAGCTTGCGGAACTCGTCGGCCCAGCTCATCAGCTCGGCGAAGTCGGCGTCCAGCTCTGGCTCCACCGTGGGCATCTGGCCGGCGAACACCTCGCCGGTGCTGCCATCGAGCGTCACCCAGTCGCCCTTCTTGAGCGTAACGCCGTTCACCGTCACAGACTGGTCGGCGTAGCTGACGCGCAGCTCGCCGGCGCCGGCCACACAGGGCTTGCCCATTCCGCGCGCTACTACAGCGGCGTGGGAGTTCGAGATCAGCACCGGCGTCATACGGCTGGAGAAGACAATGTAATTCTTATCCAGCTCGGTGCTCGCGTCCACCTCGAAGTTGTAGACTAGCGCCGCCTCGGCCTCGCTCACCTGGCGCACGCGGTAGGAGCGCAGCGGCGCATCGAGCAGCGCCTGTAGCTCGCGGTGCAGCGCGCCCGTGCTCAGCGGAAGCATGTCGCGACGGAGCTTCTCTGCGCTGAACATGAGATTGCGCTTGACGCCCTCGCGCACGCGGCCCATATAGTTGACCACATCGGTCACATCGCCAAAGAGCGACCGCACCGACAGGCAGCGCGACTCGTACTGGCGCGGCGGGATCTCGGCCTTCACCCGGTGCGTAAAGGCGAGAATAGCCTCGACCTGCTCGGCGATCTGGAGCAGGAAGTTCTCGCGGTTGCTCACAATCTGCGGCACGATACCCAGCCGCAGACAGGCAAGCGCCAGGGCGTCCATCAGATCGCGCTTGGCGTGCGAGACGCTAATCTGAAGCCGCACCGCGCTGGACTCCTCGGCGTAGGTGCCGTCGCCATCGACAAAGCCTGCCAGGAAGTGCAGCAGCGCCGTTCGGTCAAGCGTGAGCACCCAGCTGCTCAGGTTGTTGCGGATCTCGGCGAGGCGCGCGGCCGGCTCGCGGCGGAAGCTGATGCGATCCTCGACGCTGCCGCGAATCTCG
>JAYUYB010000953.1:0-2306 GCA_043752655.1 Chloroflexota bacterium | reverse complement strand
ACGGCCTCCAGGCACCTGTAACGATCTGGGATGGCCCCGTCTTCTTCCGCGAGGCGGGGGATGGGGCGCGCCCCCCGCTGCTGCTGCTGCACGGCTGGGGCGGCTCGTCGCGCTACTGGCGCGCCACGCTGGCGGCGCTCGGCGCGGATCGGCGCGTGCTGGCGCCGGATCTGCCAGGCTTCGGCGCGTCGCCGCCGCTCGCCGGCCCGGCCACGGCCAGCCGGCTGGCCGAGCTTGTGCTGGCCTTCGCCGACGCGCAGGGCCTGGAGCAGTTCGACCTGAACGGCCACTCGTTCTGCGCCAGCGTGGCGGTCTACATCGCGGCGCGCTGGCCGGGCCGCGTGCGGCGCCTGGTGCTCACCTCGATCAGCACCTTCCGCAACGAGCGCGAGCGCCGCATGGTGGATCAGGTGCATCATATTCTGGGGCTGTGGATGGCCCTGCGCCGCCCCTGGATGGTGGAGCGCCGAGCCTTCTACCGCACGGTCGGCTCGCGCTTCTTCTACCGCAATCCCGCCGACGATGCCGTGCTGCGCGAGGCCGTGGCCGACTTCCTGAAGATGGACAAGCGCACCGCCCTTGAGTCGGCGGCGAGTTCCAGCGACGCAGCGATTAACCAGGCCATGGCCGCCGTGGCCTGCCCCACGCTTGTGATCGGCGCGCGCCAGGACCGCATCATGCCGCCGCGCGGCACCCCCGAGGTGGCAAGGCTCGTTCCCGACAGCCGCCTGCTCTGGATCGAGCGCTGCGGCCACCTGCCGATGATCGAGCGCCCCGACGAGTATCACGCGATGCTGCGTGAGTTCCTCGACTGAGGAGTAGCTCTGGACGGTGGACGGTGGACGGTGGTCAGTCGTCGGTCATCGGTCGCTCGGTGGCGCGTGCTACAATAGCGCTGCGCCAGGCGGGCAGGCGTCAGCCCAGGAGCGGCAGCGATGACAACCCCTTTCCCAGGCATGGACCCGTACCTTGAGCGGGCTGCGCTCTGGCCGGACGTGCATAACAGCCTGATCGTTGCGCTGCGCGACGAGCTACAGCCGCTGCTGCGACCGCGCTACTACGTCTCCATCGAGGAGCGCACCTACATGGTCGAGCCAGGCGAGCTTGTCCTGGCCGGGCGCGCCGATGTGGCTGTCGTACGGCCGCCCACGAGCCTAGCAGCCTCAGCCCAGGCGCAGCCCTCCAGCGAGCCGAGCGCGATCACCGTCGAGCTCGATCTGCCTGACCAGATCCGAGAGACATACCTGGAGGTTCGGGCACTTGCGGATGATCAGGTCGTGACGCTGATCGAGCTGCTCTCGCCGACAAACAAGCGCGCAGGTGAGGGGCGGGAGCAGTATCTCCGTAAGCGGCGTGCGGTGCTTGCCTCCCTCACCCACCTAATTGAGATCGACCTGCTGCGCAGTGGCGAGCCGATGCCGCTGCGGCGTGGGCCGGGCCACAGTGACTACCGCATCCTGGTAAGCCGCAGCGAGCAGCGCCCCCACGCCACCCTGCTGCCCTGCTCGGTGCGCCAACCCTTGCCACCCGTTCGCCTGCCGCTCATCGCGGGCGACGCAGCGCCGGAGGTAGAGCTAACCCGTATCCTGCACGCGCTCTACGACCGGGCCGGCTACGATCTGCGTGTGGATTACCGCGCTGCGCCAGAGCCGCCCCTAGCGGGCGAGGATGCGTCCTGGGCCGACGCGCTGCTGCGCTCCGCAGGGCTACGCGGCCGATAGCCGATAGCCGATAGCCGATAGCCCGCAGCGCATCGTCCACCGTCAATCCTGGCGCCCCGCACGTAGCGCGGTGAGCTCAGCCTCCAGCTGGGCAACGCGCTGGGCAAGGCGGGCCTGCTCCTCACGCGCGTTGCGCAGCTGCTCCTCGAAGCCGCGCAGCCGTGGCTCGCTGTGGGTCGCCTCTAGCGTGTGAATGCGCTGGGCCATACGCAGCACACGCGCCAGCAGCGCGTCGGTGGCGCGCACCACGGCCCCGTTGAAGCGGCTGGCCTGCGCGGCCTGGGGCTGCGTATGCCACCAGGTGAGGCGCCGCACGGCGCGCTGCCCAAGCTCGAAGGCCCGCCCGAGCGCCCCCGGCGCGGCAGGCGCCACGGCCCACGGGCTAATCTCCCAGCTCGCGCGCATCACCCCGACATTCTCGGCCAGGTAGCTGTCGCCCATGAACAGATCCTCGGTGGCCGTGGCGGCCGCAGGGGCCTGCTCGGCCTCGCCGAGCGCCTGCTCTACCGCGGCCACCGCATCGAAGACATTCTGGCTCTTATTATCGGCCCACACCACACTCATTGAAGCTCCTTATTGCTCTGG
>JAYUYB010000952.1:0-5921 GCA_043752655.1 Chloroflexota bacterium | reverse complement strand
CTACTGCGACGCCGCCGCCCTCGTGGGTGGAGATGTTGTTGGCGATGATGTTGTTGTAGAGGTTGAAGGCGAAGTTACCGGCCTGCAGGAAGCGCACGCCGCCGCCGTCGTCGTTGGAGAGGTTGGCCTGGATCAGGTTGTTGTAGATGTCCACCGGGCCAGCGCCAGTGGAGAGCGTGCTCGGGTCGGCCGGCAGCGCGCCGGCGACCATGATCGCGCCGCCCTCGTCGTACGAGCGGTTGAAGTAGATCCGGTTGTCGTGGATCGTGCTGGTGGGGCCGTTGCCACCGCTGAAGCCGTAGTGGCTGATCGCGCCGCCGTACTCGGCCGAGAAGTTGCCGCAGAAGTCGTTGTAGCCGATCTCGTAGCTCTGGGTGCCCGCGAAGATCCCCACCGCGCCGGCCAGGTTCGTGCCGCCGTTCGCGATCAGCCGGTTGTGCAGGATGGCCAGCCGGTCGTTCTGGCCGTCGTTGGCCTGGCCGGGCAGGTTGGGCGTGCCGATGCGGATCGCGCCAGCATACGCGCCGCCGTTGCTCTGGAGGACGTTATTCGAGACCGTCAGGTAGTCCACGTAGGCGTTGGCATAGATGCCGCCGCCCTGGGTCTCGACCGTGGGCGCAACCCCGTTGGGCAGGCCGAAGATCTCGCCGATGTTGCCGGGGAAGCCCTGCTGGTTACCGCCCTGGATGGTAAAGCCGTCGATCAGCAGGGGCCGTGCGACGTTGTAGGTGGTGGTGCGCGGCGCCACCGCCGTGATGACGGCGCCCTCATAGATCGTCTGGTTGCCGAGCCAGCCCTGGGCCAGCAGGGCAGCCATGCGCGTGCGCCATGTGTTGGCCAGCACCGTGTCGCCGCCGAAGGCCGCGCCATCGATGATCGAGCCGTCCACCGTCGTCTGCCCATTTACGCTCAGCGCATTGCCGGCCGCGTCGGTGTAGACGCCGCCTGGGCCGACGCCCTGCAGCCGCACGGCCTTGCTGACGATCAGGTTTTCGAAGTAGGCCAGCTGCGGGTTGTAGGCCGGGTTGGCACTGTCGGGCACGCCGCCGGGGTACACCACCACCAGGCCGTTGCCGTTCTGCGGCGCCGCGTCGAGCGCGGCCTGGATGCTGGCGCCCTGCCTGCCGGGGCCGACCTCAAGCAGCCAGGGCGTGTAGTCGTCCCCGATCACATGGATGCTCAGGCCGTTCTGCGTGGTCTGGCCGCCCGCAGAGCGGATCAGGAGCTGCTGCGGGCCAGGCGCGAAGTTGGCAGGAACCGTCGCCGTGATCTGGTAGTTGTTCCAGCTACTTGTCGCCAGAGTCGTGCCGCCGAGCGTCAGAGCGCCAGGCGCGCCACCAAAGCCCTGGCCGCTGATCGTGAGCGTGCGGCTCGTGCCGCGCACATACGGCTGGTTGACGGCGAAGATCTGCGGCGTGTCCACCGCGAGGCGGCAGCTGACGGCGCCGTTGATCTGCGAGCCTGGGGCCTGGATGGAGACGCCGATCTGGGTTGGCGCGAGATCGGCGGGCTCGATGTCGCCGGGGAAGATCTCGAACGTGGCCGAGATCGTGCGCAGCTGCGGGTTGTAGTTCGGGTTCAGGCGTCCGGGCACGCCGGGGTCGTTGCCGACAATTCGATAGAGGTTGGCGCAGACGCCCGTGGGCGTCGGGCAGTTGATCGTCGTGGTCGAGGGCAGCAATACCTCGAAGACGCCATTCGGGTCGGAGCCGATCGTCCGCACCAGCCGGTTAGCGTAGTCGTAGATGCCGATCGGGGAGTTGGGCACGCCCGCCTTCTCGCCGAAGAGCAGATCCTGGGGGTTCGTCGAAAGGTTAAGGTCGTCGACGATGTAGCCGAACCAGCGGCCCGGCAGCGGCACAGCGGTGAAGAGGTTGAAGCTGGGCGCGATCGAGCGGCCATTGCCCAGGCTCACCAGCTTTGTGGTGCAGAGCGGGCGCTGCTGTCCCTCGTAGGGGCTGCCGCCTTCACCCAGAAAGGTGGGATTGGTCACGGCGCCGGGGCCGTCGGCGCCGATCCCCGCCACATCCACCGTGTGGAGCGCGCCGGCGCAAGTGGGCGGCGGCACCTGGGGCACGTAGCTGTCGCCGGAGAAGACGTTGATGTCTTCCTCGCGGGTTACCTGGTACTGGGGACGGCCGTAGTCGTCGTTGGGGATCACCACGTCTACGAGGTAATCGCCAGCGGGCAGAGGCGCGAAGTCGCCTGCGCTACATGCTTCGAAGGCTACTGTGAGGCAGCCGTCGGTGAAGCCGTAGTTGCCGTCCACGGCGGCATACTCGCTGCCAAACTGGATGCCGGACATTGGAGCCTCGACGCACTCCTGGTCGAGCGAGCTAGGCAGGGCCTGGTAAAAGCTTGTGCTTAGGGGCGCCCCGTCGGCGCCGCGCGCCGTGCAACCCGTGGGGCGGGCCCAGCTCTCGGTCGTGGCGCTGTTAAGCAGCGTGCCGAGCTTGAGCGCGCCATCGGCGGTGGCAACGTAATAGCCGGCGCCGTTCGGGCTGCGCACGCAGCTCTCGCCGCTGGGCAGCGTGTCGCTGAGCGCGCAGGGCACCGGTCGGTGGAGATTGACCGTCAGGTTGGGGATGCCGGGCTGCCAGTTCTCCACGGCGGCGTAGCGTGGGTCGAGCTCGTTGCGGGTCGTGTCGTAGCTTACGGTGCCTACGATGCCGCCGTTGCGCGGAATGAGGTTGCCGTTGGGGTCGCGGCGGGGGATGGGCAGGGCGTTGTAGCGCTGCACCGCCCAGTCGAGGCGGCCGTTCTGCCCAATGATCGAGAGGAAGTTCACATCGACGCCGGCGCCCTCAATGGCGTGCTCGGTCGGATCGTTCTCGGCCTGATACGTGACGCCTGTCGTGTAGAAGCTGTCGCTATACGCCTCGATCACAACCCACTGGGTCAGCGGGTAGACCGAGTCCAGCTCGTAGTTGCCCTGGCTGTCGGTGACCGCGCCCTGGTTGCCGCGATCCATCACCGAGTTAGTGCGTCGCTTCACAGCAAGCGGAAAGCCGGGCACGCCGGGCTCGCCGCTCTGGCACTTGCCGTCGTAGTTCAGATCGGTGCAGATGCGGCCCCGCAAGTGGGCGTACCAGGCCGTAAGATCCAGCCTACCCAGGTCGGTGATCTGGCCGTTCTTCACGGAAACCTGCTGCCAGTCCAGCAGGTAGAGCTGATCCTGGTCCCACCAGGTAAGCTGGTAGTCGCCATCGGGGACGTTGGGGATAAGGAAGTTGCCCTGCGCGTCGCCCTGGCCAACCCAGACAGCCCGGTCGCCGCCCTGGAGATCGTTGAGCGAGAGCCAGGGCTGGGCAATCGGCTTGTCCAGCTTCGCGCCGCTCAGACCAGCCCAGATCGAGCCAGAGTAGGGGAGGCCGCCGACGCCGGGGGTGTAGACCGTAACGGCCATGACGTTACCCTTGATGCCGCCAGTGGCGCCAGGCTGCACGCCGGCCGCAGGGGCGGCGCTAGGCTGGACAAAGCCGAAGGGCACCCAGGGGAACGGCTCGCCAGCTACGGCGAACTCGGTGTCGTAGCCAGTGGAGCCCTCCTGCACCCAGGCGTCCCAGTCGTGGTTGCCCTCAAGCGTGGCGGTCTGAACCCAGTACTGGCCGTCGGGGGCGGTGGCGAGCATGGTGTAGCGGTTCGGGCCGAGGTTGGGGATAGCGACCTCGCCGTCGGGGCCGGTGTAGAGACAGCCGGTGGAGATGATTGGGTTGCTGGCGTTGATGATCGGCGCGCCGTTCTCGTCGAAGCGCACGTTGCCGTCCGTATCGCGCTCGTAGTTCGAGCAGATCGGGTTGCCGTACACGTCGTTGCTCACCTCGCCGAGCGTGTCGGAGACGGTGACGCGGAAGCCGGGCAGGCCGGGCTCGGCGGGCACGTCCGGGGCGCCGTTGGTGGGCGCGTTGTCGTTGAAGATGATCGCCCGCAGGGTGGCCGCGGGCAGCGGGGCGACGTTCAGCGTGGCCGAAACTACAGCGGGGCCGCCGCTGGCTGCGGGCGTGGGGATACTGAACCAGGCCCCGTCGATCTTGTAGCCGTCGGCGATGATCGAGACGAGGTAGTTGCCGGCGGGGAGGGTGAGGCCACCGGCGAACTGCCCGCCGGGCGCGAAGTCGCTGGCGTCGCCCTGAGTCACAATGGGCGCGTAGCCCGTCTGGGCGCGGATCGAGGGCCAGTTACAGTTGGCGGGGTAGCCCGGGTCGGCTTGATTGCAGCCAGCGTTGCGGGCCTGGGTAACGCTGCCGACGTTGTCCTGGTTGATGATGTACTGAAAATCGCTTAGGGTCGTAGGGGCGGTCGACAGCTGTTGCGGATCGATGCCGAAGGCGCGCAGCGTGATCGCGCTGGTGGTGGTGGCCTGCGCCAATGCTGTGCCGACGCCCGCGAGCGGCGCCAACGTGGCGAGGGCGAGGGCCAGAGTGAGCAGCAGGCGCAGTGGCCTGACCTGCTGGACACGTGATGATGACATTGCTCCCCCAATCGGTAAGGACGTTGGCAATACGAAACCATACCGGGCGCCTTTGGCGCTGGCCGATGGCGGCTCGGACGTTGGTTCGGGTAACGTTAGGCCGGTTCCCCAACCGGCTAGCGTACACTTCTTATGGTGGCTGTTGATAGTGCATGGTAGCTCCCTTAATTTGTATTGATATATTTTGTCTTGATACACAGCGTATTAGAAGCTTCGTGTATCAGAGAGCCTTCCGGTTTCCCCTCTCCCTGAGCGGGAGAGGGGCGGTAGGGGGTGAGGACTGGTATAGATTGTATTAATACAGCGTGTATCAGGTTGAGCCTGCCTACGAGCCAAGCAGTGTCGGGAGCACAGCCAGGATCAGGAGCGCGCCCGCCAGCAGGCATGCGCCGATCAGCGGCCCGCCCCGCCCTGGGGCTGGGTCATCGCTGAGGGCAAGCATATGCTCGACACGGGTCTGCACATCGGCCTTGGCCGCGAAAGGGATCATACTCACTAGCAAGGGCGACCTAGAGTGGCCCCAGGCGCCAGCCACCTTCACGAGCGCACGGGCGAGCGTAAGCGGCTCTTGCGTGAGTCGCGCCGCCATGGCGTCGCAGTCCTCATCCTGGCTGTGCACCATCCAGGCCCAGCCGACATGGCTGAATGGTAGGAACCAGATCATGTCGCGGAGCAGGCGAAAGAACCAGTTCCAGAGGTTATCGTGGCGCAGCACGTGGGCCAGCTCGTGCGCAAACACGGCGATGATCTCATCCTCCGTAAGCAGCTGGAGCAGCTGCGGGGTCACATAGATGCGCGGCCGCAGCAGGCCCGTGGTGAAGGCCAGGGGCGCATCCAGCGGCACTACGGCGATCTGCGGACACGCGAGCCGGTTGGCCGCAACGAGCGCGCAGAAGCGGGCCTGCAGCTGCAAGTACCCTGCCGCGTCTAGAGGTGTGCTGATGCGCAGCGCGTGACGCAGCTGCCAGCTGCCATAGGCAAAGCGCACAAGCGATAACGCGAGTAGCAGAGCTAGACCGCCAAGCATAAGCGCCAGAACGGTGGGCGCAAGGAACCAGTCGATCCGAAGCGGCTGCAGGACGCGCTGGTGGATGTTAGAGAGCGTCGCACCCAGCGGTGTGTTAACGCCAGGGCGCAGCAAAAAGACCAGGTAGGAGCCGAACTCGGCGTAGAGCGGCAACGCGAGCACAAGGGCAACCAGGGCGACCCGTGCGCGCGGGTGTAGCTGCAGTCGCTGCCGACAGTAGAAGTAGATACCTACCCAGGTCAGGCACGTAATCGCTAACGTGTAGGCCAAGTGTGGGTGGTATGGCTCGTACGGAGCTACCTGTCCCCCCATGCTCCCCCCCCATCTCGTTATGTGCTCCACAGCATCTGTGGATGGGCCGTACACGCAGCGTTACGTGTCGCGCCTCGGACGCAGACGTCAGTCTTCCCCTACTGACGTTTG
>JAYUYB010000951.1:0-5924 GCA_043752655.1 Chloroflexota bacterium | reverse complement strand
GCTACGCCTACGCGGCGCTTGTGCCCGGTCAGGCGGCTACGGCGGCCCGCCTGGCCCGCTTGGAACCTTCGTGCAGTGGCTTCGTGCTCTTCCTGGGTGTTAGCCGCCAGTATGCGCAGCTCGCCCACCACAATATCTTCTTTAGCGGCGACTACCCCGGCGAGTTTGCGGCCATCTTCCGCAAGGGTGTCCCCGCCGCCGACCCGACGATCTACGTGGCGGCCACCTCAATCACCGACCCGCAGCACGCACCGCCCGGCCACATGAATCTCTTTGTGCTGGTGAACGCGCCCACCCTGGGGCCACGCGTGTGCTGGGAACGCGAGGCCCAGGGCTACCGCAACCTGGTGATCGCGAAGCTGGAGCGCATGGGCTTAGATGGCCTGGGCGATGCGATTGCCTACGAGCAGATCTGGACGCCTGCAACCATCGCCGAGCGCTACAATGCCGCCGGTGGCGCGATCTACGGCCTCGCCTCAAACAACCCTTTCTCGGCCTTTATGCGCCCCCCCCTGCGTGCGCGCGGTGTGCACGGGCTCTACTTCGTGGGCGGCGGCACTCACCCCGGCGGAGGCATCCCCCTGGTGCTGCTCTCGGGGCGCGCCGTGGCCGAGCGTGTCACCCAAGACGCCCCATAAAAGCTTTACACTATCCCCTACATGATCGCACTGCGTCATGCGCGCACCATAGCCCCATAAGGCCGCAGCCGTGCGAAAGATTGTTATACTATCGTTAAGGCACGATTAAACTCTTGATTTTAGGCGCTGTGATGCTATAATTATTATGAAGCTTCAAGGGAACGACAATACACCAGGGGCACCTGAACAGCCTATAACGTGTGGTCGCAAGACAAGCGCAACCCCCGCTTTGTAAAACAAAAGAGCGTGCAGGGAAGCGTACGTTAGGAGAAATGGCAGCGGCAAAGGTGCCAGCCAGGGAGCCTAACAGACAAGCGCCGGATCGCTGAGGAGCGATCGGATGCTGTGCGAGTCAAGGGATCGCCTCTCAAAGCAAAGCTCACTGCGTCGGGACACATGCTGTTACCCACGCACGACCGAGCCACACCCAACCGCAAAAGCTGGCAGGCACGCGCCAAAGCGCAAGCCATCCGCAGAGCAGCCAAGGGTCTGCACGAGATACGTAGGCCCAAACAAGTGTCTGAAGGTCTGTCAAGCCCTTGAGGCCACACAGCACTGTACGCACGTCGGTCATCACGTAGGGAACTGTACGCACGTCGGAACCATCAGGAACTGTACGCACGTTAGGACCTACCAGGATCTGCACGTACGTTGGGCTAGGGCATCGCCAAACTTGTTTCAGCGCAGGGCCGGAGGATCTTCCTCCGGCCGTTGCCATGTGCCCCGCAAAATTGTGCCACCGCCAGCGCCAATCCCAAATCGTATTACGCCATCGTCCAGCCGCCATCCACAGCCAACGTGTGCCCAGTGATGTAGGAGGCCAGGGGCGAGGCAAGAAATACAATCGCGTTCGCCACCTCTTCAGGGCGCCCGGCGCGGCGCAGCGCGATGATCTGCTCCCCCCAGCCTCTGGCCTCCGGCGGCGTCACGGCGAGCATCTCTGTGTCGACGAAGCCCGGCGCCACCGCGTTCACTGTCACAGTCCAGGGCGCCACCTCGCGCGCCAGCGAGCGGGTAAGGCCCAGCACGCCGCCCGTAGCCGCCGAATAGTCGGCCTGGCCGGGGAAGCCGCCGGTGGCATGCAGCGCCGCCACATTCACGATCCGCCCGTAGCGCCGCTGCATCATCGGGCGCACAGCGGCGCGGCAGGTGTTGTACACCCCAGTGAGATTCACCGCGAGGGTAGCCTTCCAGCGCGCGATATCGAGCGTCTCGATCGGGCCGAACGCGGCGCTGCCGGCACAGTTTACGAGCACATCAAGGCGGCCCCAGCGCTCTAGGGCGGCCCCCACAAGCCGCTGACCGGCATTCGGGTCCACCACATCTACGCATAGTGCCTCCACCTCGCAGCCCAGCTCACGCGTGAGCGTAAGGGTCTCCTCGGCGGCCCCGGCGCGCTCACGGTAGCAGAACAGCACGCGGGCGCCGCGCCGGGCCAGGTCGCACACCACCGCACGCCCCACCCCCCGCGAGCCACCCGTCACAATCGCCACCTGCCCCGTAAAATCCATACTGCCCTCTTTCACGACCTTCGTGCCTTCGCGCCCTTCGCGGTCCAAACGCTCCTACGGCATCACCCAGCCACCATCCACGGTGAGCACATGCCCCGTGATGTACGACGAGCGCGGCGAGGCCAAGAAGCCGACCGCAGCCGCGACCTCCTGGGCCGTGCCGAAACGACGCACGGCGATCACGTTCAGCGCCCACTCCCGGATTGCGGGCGAGACCGTATCAACCAGCTCGGTGTCGATGTAGCCTGGTGCCACTACGTTGGCGGTGATCCCATCGGCGGCCACCTCGCGCGCCAGGGCCCGCGTGAAGCCCACCAGGCCCGCCTTGGCAGCGGCGTAGTTCACCTGGCCCACGTTGCCCGCAAGGCCCGCCAGCGAGCCCACACTCACGATCCGGCCGTAGCGCTGGTTGCGCATAGCGGGGAGCGCGGCGCGGCTACAGAGAAACACCGAGGTCAGGTCGGTCTCGATCACGCGGTGCCACTGCTCGGGTTTCATGCGCACCAGGGGGGCGTCGTCGGTAATCCCGGCGTTGTTCACAAGCACATCGAGGCGGCCCCAGCGTGCTAGGGCCGCCTCGATCATCGCCTGCGCCGCCTGCTCGTCGCTCACATCGGCCTGGAAGACAAAGGCCTCGCCACCGGCCTGGCAGATTAGCCCGGCCACCTCGGCGGCGGCGGCGGTGCTGTGCTGGTAGTTCACTAGCACGCGGGCCCCGGCTGCTGCAAGCTCCAGGGCCACCGCCCGCCCGATCCCCCGTGAGCCGCCTGTAACCACCGCCACCTGGTTGTGGAACGACATCAGCTACTCTCTATGAATGCCCGCACATCGTCGGCGCTCCCGACGTTGATCAGCTGGGCCTCAGGTGCAATGCGTCTGATCAGCCCTGTCAAGACCTTGCCGGGACCAAGCTCCAGAAATGTTGTCACGCCTTCGTGGGCCATGCGCTGCACCGAGGCGATCCAGCGCACCGGTGCCACAACTTGGGCCACCGCCTCGCGCCGCACATCGTCCGCCGTGATCAGCGGCTCCGCCGTTACATTGGCGATCAAGGGCACCTGTGGGTCGCGCACGGTTGCTATCTCAATCGCGCGAGCCATCCCCTCGGCGGCATGAAGCATGAGCGGCGAATGGAACGCTGCGCTCACCTTGAGCGGGATTACACGCCTGGCGCCGCGCTCTCGCGCCAGCAGCGAGGCATGCTCTACTGCCAGTGTACTGCCGCTGATTACCAATTGGTCGGGCGCGTTGTAGTTCGCCACCACCACCGTGCTCGCCGTCTCGTGGTGCGACGAGAGCGAGTCGCTCACCTCGCGGCAGATCCGCTCCAGCGCCTCAGAGGCGAGCCCGATCACGGCGGCCATGCTGCCCTCGTGCGCCTCGGCCATCAGCTCACCGCGCCGCCGCACCAGGCGCAGCGCCTGCCCAAAGCTCAGAGCGCCAACCGCCACCAGGGCCGAGTACTCGCCAAGGCTATGGCCAGCTACGGCCTGCGGCAAAGGCAGCGCCGCGCCACGGGCCTGCTTGATCGCGTGCAGCAACGCCGTGCTCATTGTAAGCAGGGCCGGCTGCGCGTTCTCAGTCGCCGTCAGCTCGGCCTCAGGGCCCTCGAAGCATAGCCGTGCCAGTGGCAGGCCGAGCGCCTCGTCAGCCTCGTCGAACACCGCCCGCGCTGCCGGGAACTGCTCGTAGAGGTCGCGCCCCATGCCCACCAATTGCGACCCCTGGCCCGGAAAGATCCATGCAGTCGTCATAGTTCTCGTAACGATAAACGGGCTCTTTACCACTTTCGCCGTAACCTTCGCGCCTTCGCGTTCGCGGCGGTTCGTGCCCCTTCGCGCCCTTCGTGGTCCAAACGGTTCTCGTTCGCGGCGGTTCGCGTTCAAACGGCTCACGCTCACCCCCAGCGCAACAGCGCCGAGCCCCAGGTGAGCCCGCCGCCAAACGCCGTAAGCAGCACCAGGTCGCCCGCTTTCACACGCCCCTGCTGCGCGGCCTCGTAGAGCGCGATCGGCACCGACGCCGCCGAGGTGTTGCCGTAGCGGTCGAGGTTCACAAAGAAGCGCTCCACCGGCACCCCCAGCCGCCGCGCCACCGCCTCGATAATCCGCACGTTGGCCTGGTGCGGCACTACCAGCGCAACGTCGTCGAGCGTTAGTCCCGCATCGGCCACGGCCCGCTCCGAGGACTCCGCCATGCCGCGTACGGCGTGCCGAAAGATCTCGCGACCGTTCATGTAGACATACTGACGCCCCGCCTCTAGCAGCTCGGCGCTGGCGGGCTGCCGCGTGCCGCCGGCGTCCACAGCCATCAGCGTCTCGCCCTCGCCCCACGAGCCGATATTCGACGCCAGCAGGCCACGTGGCTGATCTGTGGCCTGGAGCAACACGGCCCCGGCGCCGTCACCGAAGAGCACGCAGGTATTGCGGTCGTTCCAGTCGATAAAGTGAGTAAAGATATCGGCGGCGATCAGCAGCACGCTCCGGCTCATGCCGCTCTTCACCAACGCGGTGGCCACGCTAAGCCCGTAAACGAAGCCGCTACAGGCGGCGGCAATATCGAAGGCGCCCGCGCGCGGGATGCCGAGATTGGCCTGGACAGTGCATGCCGTGGCGGGGAAGGTACGGTCAGGGGTGCAGGTGGCGACGATCACAGTGTCGACGCTCTCCGGCGCCACGCCTGCCCGCTCCAGCGCCTCGCGCCCGGCCCTGGTGGCTAGCACCGAGGTGAACTCGTCGGGGTCAGCCACGTGGCGCTGGGCGATCCCAGTGCGCGTGCGGATCCACTCATCCGAGGTGTCGATGCGCTGGGCGAGCTCGGCGTTGGTGACAACTCTGCGGGGCACGGCCATGCCCCATCCGGTGATCGCGGCGTAGGGTGGGCTGCTCAAGGCTGCGCCTCCATATAGCAAAGGGGGTGGTCGGTGCTACCAGTGTGCTGGCCCGACCACCCCCCCAGATTCTGCCGACACGCTTGCTACTCGGGCTGGGCGATTCTGATCACCTGACGACCCTTGTAGGTGCCACAGTTTTTGCACGGATAATGATTGCGCATCATCACGCTACAGTTCGGGCAGGTAACCAGCACCGGCGCGGTGAGCGCAAGATGCTGGCGGCGATTGCCACGGCGGTGGCGCGAGACTTTACGTTTCGGTAGAGCACCCATGATTGCTTAACTCCTGCCATTTCTTCTATTATGTCGCTCGGCCCAGGCTTTCAGCGCATCGAGCGGATCCTCAACCGGCTCAGCCTGCTCGTCCTCGTCATCGTCGTCCTCAAGCCCCTCAGACTGCACCGTGTAGCTCACTGGCCGGTCACGATACGCCGGGCTCACCGGATTCAGCGGCAGCTCTAGCAGCGCATACTCCCGGATCGCCTCGCCAATGTCGGCCATGTGCAGATCGTCCAGAAAGAACGGGTCGTCCTCGATCGGTTCCGGCAGCGTGCTCGCGTTGAACACATCGATCACCGAGTGGAACTGATCGCTGAATGCAACACTCACTGGCTGATCGAACTCCTCCAGCGAGCGTACACACAGCATCCGGACGCTGCCCTGTGCCTTCACGTTCGCCCACACCCCACTGGCGGTGCGGGTGAAGCGCACAGTTCCACTGTACGCACCCAGCTTGAGGCTCTCGTCGAGCTCCAGCGACGCCTCATTGAACGTGTAGTCTCGGCGAGAGCCCATCTCCTCACGGAGCAGCTGCGCGAGATTAAACTTAAGGTTTGTCATATGTCTATGTGCGGCGCTGCTGCGGTCTCTCGCTGCAAACGCC
>JAYUYB010000950.1:0-5935 GCA_043752655.1 Chloroflexota bacterium | reverse complement strand
CGCTCGCCTAGCGAGGCCATAACGGCGCCAGGCTCGCTGGGCGCGCTGAGCGCGGGGCCAGCGGTAAGGCCAAGGCGGGCCTCGTCGCTGGCGCGCTGGTTCACGAAGTAGATCACGGCGATGCCTGCCGCCACGCCCAGGGCGACCCCGAACACGAAGCGCCCGCTGGCCTGCTGCGTGCGGCGGCCGCGCTCGGCGCGCAGGGCCTCGATGATCTTCAGGGCCGCCTGCCGCTCGGTGGCCAGTGCGTCGAAGGTGCTCGTGCGCTCGGCCCGGATCGACTCGCTGAAGCGCAGGGCCGCCTCGGCGAGCGCGTCGGTCTCTACTGTCATACCTGGCTCCTCACGCAATCTTATGCCCGGCTCTTCACTTCCTGGACAGCTCGCTCGATGAAGGCGTCGAGGGGGATGGCACCGAGATCCTCGCCGGAGCGCATGCGGACGGCCACGGCGTTAGCCTCTTGCTCTTTACCACCGATTATAAGCATGTACGGGATCTTCTGCAACTGCGCCCGCCGGATCTTGCCCTGCATGCGGTCGCGGCTCGCGTCGATCTCCACCCGCAGCCCCTGCTCGGCCAGCCGCTTGCGCACCTGCTGCGCGTACTCCTGCTGCTTGTCCGTGATCGGGATGAGCACCGCCTGCACTGGCGCCAGCCAGAGCGGGAAGGCCCCCGCGTAATGCTCGATCAGCACGGCCATGAAGCGCTCCGTCGTGCCCGTGACCGCACGATGGATCACCACCGGCGTGTGCGGCTGGTTGTCCTCGCCCACATACTCCAGCTCCAGACGGCGCGGCTGGATAAAATCTACCTGGATCGTGCTCAGCTGCCACTCGCGGCCCAGCACATCGCGCGCGACAAAGTCGGCCTTCGGCCCGTAGATCGCGGCCTCGCCGGGCGCCTCGCGGTACTGCACGCCGTAGTGATCCATAGCCGACCGCAAGGCGCCCTCGGCCAGATCCCAGGCCTCGTCGTCGGCGATGTACTTGCCGCTCGTGCCCCGCAGCGAGAGATCCACCCGGTAGTCTGTAAACTTATACGTGCCCAGCACCTCGCGGATCAGGTTCAGCGCCAGGCCAAACTCCTCCTCGATCTGGTCGGGCCTACAGAAGATATGGCAGTCGTCCTGCGTCAGCGCGCGCACCCGCGTAAGGCCGTGCAGCGCGCCGCTGTCCTCGTAGCGGTAAAGCGTGGCGAACTCCGCGAAGCGCATGGGCAGGTCGCGGTAGGAGTGCGTGCCCATCTCCTTGTACAGCGTCATGTGGCTCGGGCAGTTCATGGGCTTGAGCCGGAAGACCAGATCCTCGCTCTCCACCATGGGCGGAAACATGTTCTCGCGGTAGGCGTCGTAGTGGCCCGACTTCTTGTACAGGCTCTCCTTCACCACGTTGCCCGTCCAGACATGGCTGTAGCCGTAGCGCGTCTGAACCTCGCGCACGTACTGCTCCATCTCGTGGCGCAGCGTCTCGCCCTTGGGTGTGAAGAGCGGCAGGCCGGGGCCGATATCGTCGGAGAAGTAGAACAGCCCCAGCTCCTTCCCAAGGCGCCGGTGGTCGCGCTTGCGGGCCTCCTCCAGCAGAAAGAGGTGCTGCTCTAGCTCGGCCTTGCTGTTCCAGGCCGTGCCGTAGATGCGCTGCAGCTGCTTGTTTTTCTCGTCGCCGCGCCAGTACGCCCCGGCGATGCTCGTCAGCTTGAAGCTCTCCGGGTCGATCTGGCCCGTGTCGGCAACATGGGGGCCGCGGCAGAGATCCTCGAACGTGTCCTGCGTGTATGTGGAGATCACCGTGTCGCCGTGCTGCGTCTCGCCATACTCGTCGAGCCCCTTGGAGAGGCCGTCGATCAGCTCCAGCTTGTAGGGCTGATCCTGGAAGATCGTGCGGGCCTCGGCGGCGCCCACCTCGCGGTAGCTGAAAGGCACAGCCTTGGCGATGATCTTGCGCATGCGCGCCTCCACATCGCCAAGATCCTCGGGCGTCAGCGAGCGCGGCAGGTCGAAGTCGTAGTAGAAACCGTTCTCGATCGGCGGCCCGATCGCCACCTTGCCGTCGGGAAAGATCTCCAGCACCGCCTGGGCCATCACATGGGCCAGGGAGTGCCGAAGGCGGTAGTACGGGTCGTCCTGTGGATTGACAGGCATGGGCGTGTCTCCAAGTTAATTGCAGATTGTAGCCTCTGGGAAGGTGATTTGGAAGGCACCTCGGCCTATCGAGGTACCTTCCCAGAAGCCCCGAAGCGATCTCAGCTCGTCACGAGCACGAGCTGGCCTTCCTCGATGCGGACATCCTCGATGCGGCGGCCCTGGGTGGCGAGCTCGGCATTGAGCCCGTCGGCGAGGGCGCTGGCGAGTTCGGGGCCGGAGACCACGAGCGAGAGCGGCGGCTGCACGCGCACCTCGGTCACTACGAGCCGCCCATCCTGCGCGGCGAGGCCCACGCTAGCGCTGCTGCGCAGGCCGAAGGCGCGGATCTGGGCCACGGCCCTGCCACCAGTGAAGCTGACCGTCGCGCTGTCCAGCGGGGCGATGGCGTCGGGCCGTGCGGCCAGGAAGCCATTTACGTCGGCCTCGCTCACCACGAGCTCGCCGGCGGGCAGCGCCGCCACGGCGTCTGGCAGCACGGCACCAGCCTGCTCCAGCACGGCGGCGCCCGCATCACCCTGGCCACCCGCATCGGCCTGGCCACCCGCCTCGCCCTGGGGCATCAGGGTGGGCAGCGGGCCGCCGGTGATCTGCTCGGCCACAGCGCGGGTGAGCATGGGCCGCAGGGCTACCGTGTAAACTAATACCATAAGGCATCCCACGAACACCAGGGCAAGGAAGGCGTTCAGGCAGCCCCCACGGCCCCGGCGCTGCCGTCGCTCACGAAAGGCGTTGCGTCCCATCATCTGCTCCAAATAAAAAAGCCCCTCGTCCGCAATGGGACGAAGGGTTGCTTCGTGGTTCCACCCACATTCAAGTGCTGAGTGCTAAGTGCTGAGTGCTGAGCCGGGAGGCCCGCTCATCACACGGCAAGCCGCGCTCAAGACTTCTTGGTGCGCGCGGTAACGGGCGCGGGCCGTGCCCCCATACTTGCCGGTAAGGCGTTGGGGGGGCAGCTCCGAGGTGGTGTTCGCCTGGGCCTACCTGGGCGCGCTCTCAGTCGCTGGCGCGTCCTCCCTGGTGGAGGCTGTCCGGGCTACTCGTCCTCGTCATCGCTGTGGCGATTCAGCTGTACTCTGCTGCCCAGATCTTACACGGGCATGCAGCTTCCGTCAAGTCGGCCCTTAGGCGGAAACCGGGAGACACCTTCCACACCGGTAGGTATCTCTCGGTCACCATATCATCTGGTCACCGTGTCAGCCACCAGCACCCGCTCCGGCGCCCAGGCCACCACATCAAGGCGACGGCTAAAGTGCAGCAGGGCGGGCGAGGGCGGCAGCATGAGCCGCAGCTGCGCGGCCATCTGGTTCTGCTCCAGCTCCAGCTCGGCGGGCTGCAGCGGCCAGGGCGGGTGCTGCACCTCGCCGCGCCAGATCTGGCCGCGCCTGTTTGCGGCGTACAGGCAGTAGCGCTCGGTAAGCCAGTGCTCCAGGCTGCCCGGCGCGCTGCGGTACGCCGGGCCAGTGGGGCCGTAGGTGGCGTGCAGGCTAGCCGGCGCTGCGCCCTGATGGGTGCGCAGGCTACTGTAGCGCACCGCATCGCCAGCGGGCGCGCAGGCCATCGTGGCGTCGAAGTAGGGCAAGTGAAAGCCGTAGCGGGCGGCGCGCACCGCCAGGCGGCTGGCCGCGTCTAGGCTGAAGAACCAGACGCCGGGCCGCCCGCCGAGCGTGACGTAGGTGCGCACGTTCAGCTCCGGGAAGCGCGAGAGGCCGCCGACCGTAGGGGCGAGGCGTGGGCACACACCGCGCATCATAAAGGGCACCACGCCAAGCCAGGCCCAGCCCTCCCAGGTTTCTAGCTCCAGGCCGGGTGGCAGCCAGGGGCGCAGCAATTCGGGGCGCAGCGGCCAGTGCATAAAAAGTAGGTCGTGCCACTCCATAGCCATGATCCAGGGGCGCGCGGGCAGCGGCCAGGGGCGATGATCGATGTGGCGCAGGCTTGGGTGCATAGAGGGATTATACCTCTGGTATAATTCGCCTACATCAAGCTGTAGCAAGTTGAGCCCCTTATGATCAATCCGTTTCGCGCCCTCGGCTCATCGCTGCGCGATCTGTTCGACGATTTCATGCTGCTGATCATCTGCAACCTGCTCTGGGCGCTGTTCAGCCTGCCGCTCTGGCTGCTCGCCTACGCGTTGCTTGGGGCGGGCCAGCCCATTGCGGCCGCCGCCACCGCCATGATCGGCGTGCTGCCCGCTGGCCCCGCCACCGCTGGCCTCTTCTTCGTGGCCCATCGCGTCACCGAGGGCCTCGCCTCCAAGCTCGGCGACTTCTTCACCGGCGTGCGGCGCCACGCTCGCCTCGGCATCATCCTCACCGGCATCGGCGTTGGCGGCCTGCTCGTGATCCTGTTTAACCTGGGCTTCTACCTCAGCGTCACTAATCTCTTCGGCGGCCTAATGCTCGGCCTCTGGCTCTACCTGCTGATCTTCTGGCTCGGCCTCCAGATCTACGTCTTCCCGCTGGCCTTCCTCCAGGAGCAGCCCGACCTGCGCACGATCGCACGCAACGCCTTCCTCATGGCAGTCGGCCGCCCGATCTTCACCATCCTCACCCTGCTGCTGATGGGCGCATTCTTCCTGCTCAGCGCCTTCCTGATCGCGCCCCTGGTGCTCTTCTCCACGGCTTTCCTCACCGTCTGGGCCACCCGCGCCACCCGCACCCTAATCGACGAGGCGCGCCGCCGACGCGAGGCCGCCGATGGCACCGCCCCGCCCGCCCCCGACGAAGAGCGCGGACGCAGGGGCCAGGTGAGGCCGAAGTAAGTACTGAGTCAAAAGTACTGAGTGCTGAGTCCTGTCGGCACCAATTCATACCATTTGCCTTCAGCCCTCAGCACTCAGCCCTCAGCACTCATATGCTCACACGTAGAATCATCCCCTGCCTCGACGTCAAGGCCGGCCGCGTGGTTAAGGGCGTCTCGTTTGTGAACCACCGTGACGCCGGCGACCCTGTGGCGCTCGCTGCCGCCTATAACGCCGCCGGCGCCGACGAACTGGTCTTCTACGACATCACCGCCTCCAGCGACGAGCGCGCGATCATGCTGGAGGTCGTAGAGCGCACCGCCGCCCAGATCTTCATCCCGCTCACCGTGGGCGGCGGCATCCGCAGCAGCGAGGATATGTACCGCATGCTACGCGCCGGGGCCGATAAGGTCTCGATCAACACCGCCGCCGTGCTCACCCCCCAGCTGATCGAGGACGGCGCCAGGCGCTTCGGTAGCCAGTGCATCATGCTCTCGGTGGATGCGCGCCGCGTGAGCGGGCCGGGCGAGCCGCTGCGCTGGGAGGTTTTTACCCACACCGGCGCCAACCCGCGCCCCACCGGCCTCGACGCTATCGCCTGGGTGCGGCGCGGCGTGGAGCTTGGCGCGGGCGAGATCTGCATCAACTCTATGGACGCCGACGGCCAGAAAACTGGCTACGACCTGGAGCTACTGCGCGCCGTGAGCGCGGCCGTGCCCGTGCCCGTGATCGCCTCCGGCGGCGTGGGATCGCCCGAGCACATGTATCAAGGTGTGGCCGAGGGCCAGGCCGACGCCGTGCTCGCCGCCTCGATCTTCCACTTCGGCGAGTACAGCATCGCCGATGTGAAGCAGTACCTGCGCGAGCGCGGCGTGCCCGTGCGAGAAGCCTAGAGCAGACAAGGAGACAAGGAGACCGGGAGACAGGGAGCGCCTGACGGCATAGAGGGGCTGTCACCTTGTCTCCTTGTCTCCTTGTCTCCTTGTCTCCTTGTCTCCTTGTCTCCTTGTCTCCTTGTCTCCGTTTCAGTGGTATGCTACCCGTATGAGTCCGCC
>JAYUYB010000949.1:0-5951 GCA_043752655.1 Chloroflexota bacterium | reverse complement strand
CGAACGCTTTGGACCACGAAGGGCGCGAACGATGGCGAAAGGCGCGAACCCGAACGGGGCCAGCCCGGATTCGCGGTGTTCGCGGCATTTCGCACCGTTCGCGGTCCAAAGCGTTCGCGTTCTAGGGCCGCACGGCTGCCTGCAGCCCATCGAACACCGCCGGGCCATAGAGCTCGTACCACGGCTTAGGCACATCGGCGATCAGCAGCGTACCGTCGAGCGCGGCGAGCAGGTAGGCGGTACTTTCGTCCCGGCCTAGCCAGGCCGCCACCTCGCGGCCCGCGATCATGAGCTGCAATGGGTCGCTGCTCGTCCACGGCACCGCCGGGCGCGAGCGCAGAAAGGCGCTCAGCGGCCCCGCCGGCCCCTGGGTGATGCGCAGATAGTAGGATTGCTGCGCACCGTCCTGTGTCTGCACGCTGTAGGTAAGCCTGAATGCAAGCCGCTCGGCGACAGCCTCATCGAGCACATTGCCGTGGCCAGTGGAGCGCCACTCGGCTGGACCCTCCTCCACAAACAGCGGCGTGGCGTTCTTGATCACAAAAACGGCGCCGGAGGCAAGGGCCAGCGACTCGGTGAGCGTGCGTGTGATCAGCGTGGTGGAGCCTGCCGCGCTGCTGTTGCCAACGTCGGCGCTGTACGCTGCCTCCGGCGCAACGCCATCTTGGAGCGGCGCGGGCGCCTCGGCGAGGGGCAGCTCGCCATGCTCGACGATCTCGTAGCTCTCCACGAGCTCGCGCCGGGCGCCGATGCTCTCGGCGTAGAGCCGCACCGCCTGGGGCCTGCCATCGGGGGCAAGCTGAAGCTGCGTGGTGATAAAGCTAGGGCGCAGATCGAACAGGTAGGGCTCAGTCGGGATGGGTTCATCTGTGCTCAGCAGGTAGGCGTAGCGCTGGCTGGCTGCGGACACTTCTGTATGGCCAATGAGCAGCGCGCCTCCGGGCAGGCGCTCCAGGCTCGGCTCGCCATCGCTTATGGTGAGGAGATCCAGAGCAACGCTGGCCACGTGCGAGAGACGCACCGAGGGGGGGAAGGAGCTAGTGGAAAAGGGCTGGAGCGTGCCGCTTGGGTCGTTGGAGTTCCAGCCCTGGCTGCTGCCCAAGTAGACGCTGGTAAGGCGCGCCCCGCCCACAGGATCGGTGGTGGCAACGTAGCGCGCCGGGCCGTCAGGCTTGGTCGTCACCCACTCCTCAACGGTGGTGATCGGCGGGCGGCCCGCGTAGAGATCCCCGTGGTAAGGGTCCCGGCGCGTGTCGGCCTCGCGGGGCATCTGGCGCATAAACTGGCGGGCCTGCGTGTAACGGGCGCGGCCCTCGGGCGCTGCGGCGCCGTTCAGCACCACCTGGAGCAGCGCTGCACGGGCCTCGGGCGCACCGATGCGCCCTGCGAAAAGGGCGTCCTGGGCCGCGAGGCTGGCCGCATTGAAGGGCGCCATGCTCGCCACGACCGCCAGCAGCTCCTCACGCGTGTAGCCGTAGGCGTCGATCAGCACGTTGGCGCTCGGGTCGAAGCGGGAAGGCGCGCCGCTATCTTCGGGGGTGCGGCGCAGCGTGAGCGTGTAGCGCCCGCCGCGCCCTGGCCGCAGCGTGCTGTCCCAGCGCCCAACGCGCGCTGCCTCGCCTTCGATCCGGCTGTTGAGGTTAAAGACCATCACCAGGCGGCGCCCGTCGCCAAGGTAGATCAAGCCCTGGGGCGGAGTGAAGTTGCGTCTGTCACCGCCCGACCAAAGCAGCATGGCGCGGCTTGCCCCGGCAGGGGGCGTTGATGGCATCCAGAGGGGCACAGGGCTGATGACACCGTTCAGGAGCCGGGCGGGGTCGCCCACGGCACGCGTAGAGATCATGGGCATTGCGAGGTCGGCACTCTGGTGGCGGCCAAGCTCGCTGAAGTCGCCCATGCCCGTCCAGGCGCGCCCGATGTCAAAGGCGCTCTCCACCTGATCCGTAGTGACAAGCCACTGCTCTTGCTCCAGGCGCCAGGTAACGCGGCTCGTCTGCTCGGCACCAGCAGGGCCGGCGAGCTCGGTGGCGCTGCGCAGCAGCCCGTCCTCAAGATCGAGCGCGAGCAGCACCGTCACGCGCTGCGCCGTGGCGCCGGGGGCGTCGGGTGGCAGGCCGAGCGGGCTTACGCCAGAGAAGCTGAGGATCTGGACGGTATTCTCGCCGTTGCGCTGCCTGCCGAGCGTGCGCAAGTCGGGGGCGCGCTGGGCCTGGCGCAGGTAGGCGGGCGCGAGCGACCAGGGGCCAGTGGCGAGGCGCTCGTTGCGGGCGCGCACCTGGCCCGCAAGGTCCAGCGTCTCGGCGAGCAGGGCGGGCTCGTCGGGGCGGGCGCGCGTGGTGAGGCCGCCGTAGAGCGCCGGGGCGTAGCTCGCATCGAGCGCGTAGTAGAGCCTGTCGCGCCCGTTGCCAAGCTGAAGCTCGTAGGGGGCGCCGCCGTCGGCGTGGGTAAGCTGGAGCCGGTGGTGGGCGGGGTTGCGCGGGTCGAGCCAGACCTCGGCGGTGAGCGGCGCGTAGGTACGATCATCGAAGTACCACTGCGTCTCGTAGCGACCGTACCAGACCCCGCCGCGCTCAGGGGGGGCGCTATGGCGGGCGAGGGCGCGCTCGATCAGCGCCTGAGGATCCACCAAGGCACCCGGCTGGCGCTCCACGACGCTCACAGATGGGCGCAGGAAGCCAGGCAGCACCAGGGCGGCGATCAGCGCGAGCACGGCTAGCGGAGGCAGGGCGAAGCGCAGGGTAGGGCTAATGCGGCGACGCGTGGGGCGGGCGGCGGCGACAAGACGCGCGGCCAACGCCGGGGGCAGCGTGCGGTTACGCAGGCGGGCGCGCAGCTCCGTCTCGGCGGCCTGAAGAATCGCACCCCAGGCCTGGTCGAAGGCCCGACAGAGCGCGCAGGTGGCGAGGTGACCGCGCACCACGGCGGCGTGGCTTGCTCCGGCTGACGGGTCGGCCAGGCTGTTGCGCACAGGCTGGCAAAGCTCGCCGCTCACACGATCGGGGAGGGCTAGGCCGAAGGCGGGGGCGCGGGCAGCAACGGCGGCCATAAGCGCGGCGCGGGCGGCGGCAGCGTCGCCCCCCATCACTTGGGCGATGCGGGCCGAGTCGTAGCCGAGCAGCAGGTGGAGAGCAAGCGGGAGCGATGCCGAGCCTGAGCCGCTTGGGCCGCGCAGGGTACCGCTTGGACCGCGAAGGCCGCGAACGGGAACGTTTGGACCGCGAAGGCCGCGAACGGGAACGTTTGGACCGCGAAGGCCGCGAACGGGGAGCGAACGGCGCGAACGCGAAGGGCGCGAAGGTTCGGCGTGGGCGGCGACGAGGCGGGCGAGCAGGGCGGGCTCGTCGGGGGGAGCGAGGGGTGGGGACTCGCGCCAGGCGACGGCGAGACGGTGCAGCAGGTCCTCAGCGGCGCGCTCGTCGGCGCCGAGCAGCAGAGCGACGCGGTAGAGCGTGTCGCCGTGGGTCTCCAGCGCCTGTTCCAGCAGCTCTGCGGGAGGAACCATAGGTGTATCTGAGGGTACAGGGTACAGGGTATAGAGTACAGGGTACAGGGTAGCGGCAGGAGCACAGCCGGAAGCGCGGCGTTCTTATGAGCGACACTCGGGCTGCGTTCCCTGTACCCTGTACCCTGTACCCTTGTCTTACCGGCTCAGCATAGCGCTGTCGCGGTCGAAGCGGCGGCCAGCGCGGGCGCCAGGCACCGGCACGGCGTTGAGCAGCTCCTCGATCACGCTGGCGGCGGTGACGCTGCGGATGCGGGCCGAGGGGCTGACGATCATGCGGTGGCAGAGCACAGGGCCAGCCAGGAACTTCACATCGTCGGGCGTAACAAACTCCTGGCCCCTGATGGCCGCCCAGGCCTGCGCGGTGCGGTAGAGCGCCAGCGAGCCGCGCGCACTCGCGCCGAGGTAGACATCCTCGTGGTGGCGCGTGGCCGTTACCAGGCCGACGATATACTCCTCCAGCAGATCGTCGACGTAGACATCTTTGATCACCTGCTGAAGCTGGAGCAGCTCGTCGATCTGGGCGACGGTCTGGAGCGCGTCGAGCGGGTGGGCCAAGCGCTGGCGCTTGAGGATGGCGATCTCGTCGAGGCGCTCGGGGTAGCCGAGCTGCAGCCGCAGCAGGAAGCGGTCGAGCTGGGCCTCGGGCAGCGGAAAGGTGCCCTCGTACTCGATCGGGTTCTGGGTGGCGAGCACGATGAAAGGCGCGGGCAGCTTGTGCGTCACGCCGTCCACCGTGATCTGGCGCTCCTCCATCGCCTCAAGCAGCGAGCTCTGGGTCTTAGGAGTGGCGCGGTTGATCTCGTCGGCCAGCACGATTTGGGCGAAGACCGGGCCCTCGCGAAACTCGAACTCGCGGCTCTGCTGGTTATAGATCGATACGCCCGTCACATCGGAGGGGAGCAGGTCGGGCGTGAACTGGACGCGCTTAAACGAACAGCCGATCGAGCGGGCGATGCTCTTGGCGAGCACCGTCTTGCCAGTGCCAGGCACATCCTCTAGCAGCACGTGGCCGCGACAAAGCAGAGAGACGAGCAGCAGCTCGACCGCCTGCCGCTTGCCGATGATCACCTGCTCGACGTTGCGAAAGACGCGCTCGGCGAACTCCTTCACAGTGACCATGAAGCCTCAGATCAGGGAAAAGCTGGATGCGGGATCGCCCCACTAGGGGCGCTTTGGCAGTATACCACAGTCGTCTTTTGGGGGGATGTTAAGGCTGTAAAGCCCTGCGCACTAGCGCCTCGGGCACATCGTCGCGCACCGCCACGCTACCGATCGCCGTGGGCAGCACCCAGCGGATGCGCTTCGCCTGGACTTTCTTGTCGCGCATAGCGGTTGCGAGCGCGGCCTCCACATCCAGGCCAGCGGGCACGGCCACCGCGAGCCCATATGCCTCTAGCAGGCGGCGCTGGCGCTCAACCAACGCCTCGTCGCAGAGGCCCATGCTGGCGGCGATGCGGGCGGCGGCGTGCATGCCGATGGCAACAGCCTCGCCGTGGAGCAGCGACCAGCCAGAGGCGAGCTTCTCGATGGCGTGGCCGAGCGTGTGGCCGTAGTTCAGCGTGATGCGCTCGCCCTGCTCGAACTCGTCGCGGCTCACAACCTCGACTTTCACGGCCACAGCGCGCCTGATGATCGCCGTGAGGCGCGCGGTCAGCTCCGCGTCGGCGGCGTCCCAGCCGGGAAAGGCAACGGTGGAGGCGTTGCTGCCCCAGTGGCGGACAGTAGCGAGCGTCTCCAGCTCCTCGAAGAGCCCACGGTCGCGGATCACGCCGTGCTTGATCACCTCGGCCATGCCGGCACGCAGCTCGCGGGGAGGCAGCGTTGCGAGCGTGTCGGTGTCGGCCAGCACAAAGCGCGGCTGATGGAAGGCGCCGATCAGGTTCTTGCCAAGCGGGTGGTTGATGCCGGTCTTGCCGCCCACAGCGGAGTCGACCATGGCGAGCAGGGTGGTGGGGAGCTGGACGATGGCGAGGCCGCGCAGCGTGCTGGCGGCCGCGAAGCCCGCGAGGTCGCCCACCACACCGCCGCCGAGGGCGAGCACGGCGTCGCGGCGCTCCACCCCGCCGCCAAGCATCCAGTCGTAGAGCTGCCAGAGCTGCGCCTGGCTCTTGCTGGCCTCACCGGAGGGCACGCTGAAGCCGTGAACAACGTGTCCGGTCTCACGCAGGGCCTTGGCAAGCGGGGCGGCGTAGCTGTCGGCCAGAGCGGCGTCGCTCACGAGCCAGAGGGCGCCGCGCAGGCCAAGGCCGTCGAGGCGGGCGGGCAGGCTGGACAATGCACCCGCCTCAACGACCACCGGGTAGGTGGCGGCGGCAGTGGTAACGGTAAGCGTCATGGGTATGCTCACGCGCTTCTGCGAACGAGGCGAACGTCTGGACCACGAACGGCGCGAAATGACACGAACAGCGCGAACGCGACCCCGCGAATAAACGTGGGCAGATGATTA
>JAYUYB010000948.1:0-2323 GCA_043752655.1 Chloroflexota bacterium | reverse complement strand
CGAGGCTGCTAAGGCTCTGGAAGCTTGCACCGAGGCGCGTGTCGGCGGCGCTCAGGCCGTCGCGCACGGCGCCGAACCCCTGCTCGCCAGGAAGCTGCACGGCGTAGCCCATGCTGGCGCCGCCGCCGCGCTCCAGGCCCTTGAAGGCGAGCACATGGCGGCCAGCCTCAAGCGTAACGCTTCCGCCCTGCTGCGCGCCACCCGCCACGAGCCGCCCGTCCACCCAGAGCCAGCCGCCGTCGTCTGCGGTGATCTGGAAGCTGTAGGTGCCGCTCACGGGCGCGGTGAAGGCCCGCGTCTGCTCCACGATAAAGCGGTCGCTTAGCTCGGGGGCGCTCGCCAGCGGCCCGCCCTCGCCCCAGTCCAGGGTCTCGCCCTGCCACGCAAAGCTGCCAACGTAGGCGCCGCGCGGCACCGCCGTGGCATCCTTGGTGCGGGCGAGCAGATTGTTAGGCGCGGTGCCAAGCTGGTAGACGTGGGCGACCGGGCGCAGCAGCTCGTCGTAGGCGGCGGGCGCGGGCATCTGGCGCTCAGGCGTTACGGTGATGGTGGTGGTGGCGCTGCCCTGTGCCAGGTAGCCGACGTACTCGTTGATGGCGCCCGCCTGGAGCACGAGCGTGCCGGGGGTGCGCAGCCGCAGGTAGGCGACCACCTCGCGCACCTGGCCGGGCTCAAGGCGCCCGTTCAGGCCCCAGCGCCAGGGGTAGCCGCCGCTGCCGCCCGCGCAGGCCGGCTGGCGCGCCGCATCCAGAGGGCCGAGCATCAGCCGAAGTCGGCCGGCCTCCTTGGGGTAGGCTGGGTAGCTCTGGCCCTCGGCGCCAAGGAAGCACTCGGCCTCGTCGTAGACATAGCTGTCGGCGAGGTTGTAGGCACCGCTCGTGGCGTCGCGGCCCGCCTCGGGGGCCTGGCCCTCCACAGCGACGGCGCCGCTGTTGCGCACGGTGAAGGTGGCCTTCAGCAGCTCGCCGGCGGGCACGCTGGTGCGGTCGAAGCTCACGCCAAGCAGCTCCAGCTGAACCTGGGGCGGCGGGGGCTCGCCCGATCCCCCGGCCATGCGCGCGCGCACCCGCTCGCGGATGGCGGGCAGCAGCGCCTCCAGGCTGTCGCCGGGGCAGGTGGTGTGGCCGGGAGTCACGTGGCGGTGGGCCGCAATGTTGCTCACGATGGAGCCCGGGTTGTAGGGGCTGCAGAAGTCAGAGATCGAGCAGCCGTAGTAGAAGGAGCGGCCGAGCGGGTCGATGTCCTTCTGGCCCGCCTTCCAGGCCAGCACATCCACCAGGCTACTCTGGGCGACGGCGCTGGGGGGCGTGCCAGTGTAGCTGCCGATCATGGCGACGCCCATGGAGCCGTAGTTTGCGGTGTCGTGGAATGCTACCGCATCGTCGCCGCCAGCGCGCCCCTCGTAGACCATGCCGTCCGGGTCGATCAGAAAGTTGTAGCCGATGTCGCCCCAGCCCCGCGTGATGGTGTGGAACGACCAGATCGCGCGCACGCGGTCGGGCCAGCGCTGGCCGGGGGTAAGGCTGTTAGAGTCGGCGGTGTGATGCACCACCATATGATTCACGCTGCGGTATTTGGGGGACACGCGGCTGCCCTGGCCGTCGGGGCTGCCCCAGGCGCTGCGGCTCACCACGGCTGGTCGGCTCAAGGCAGCGGCCGCGTCGGGCGCGAGCAGATCGGGGGTTGGCGCGGGCGGGCCGAAGCGCGCATCGACCGTGTTCACCTCCACGCGGCGCAGCACGGGCAGGGCGCCATCTGGGGCGGGGGCGAGCGTAGCGCGGAGCTGCCAGAAACGGGCGCCCTCACCCGCGTAGATCTCCTGGCTCCAGAAGACCTCCGGGCCATCCTCGCCCATCCAGAGATCGGGGTTCTCAGGCACAGGGCCCCAGTTGGTCCAGAGCTCGCCGTCGAGCGAGGCGCGCAGCTCCAGCTGGAGCGTGCTGGAGACAGGCTGGGCGGCCTCCCAGCGCAGCAGCATATGCGTGAAAGGGCGCGGGGCGGCGGTGACGGGCGAGAGGAAGCCGGGGCCAAGCGCGGCGAGCGGCGCGGCGTCGGGGGAGGCGTCGCTGGAGGGGGCCGCCGAGGTGATCAGGACAGCCTGGTCGGGCGTGCCGGCGGCGGGATCGGCCGCAGGGTTGGCGTAGGTTCGCACGGCCACAAGGATGAGCAGCAGCAGTGCTACGACGAAGGCTGAGATGAACAGGTGACGAAATCGTGCAGGCACGGCGGGCCTCCGGGGCTGGTGTGGAACCTCCACCAATTCTAACGATGGAGGTTCGTAGCAGCGCACCCCGGCGGTTACGATGGGATGACTCGACCCTGA
>JAYUYB010000947.1:0-2324 GCA_043752655.1 Chloroflexota bacterium | reverse complement strand
GCATGTCCACTTCTCGGGCATCAGCGCGGTGCGCTCGGAGCGCTTCTTCGGCCTGCCATACCTGCGCATGTACGATCTCAACGGGCGCCTGAATCAGGTCGAGGGGCTTCTCGACGAGCTCGCTCCCATCCAGGGCCCGCTGATTGTGCTGGGCGACTTCAACACGGGCGACCGCGAGCCTGGCTACGCCGCAATGCGCGCACAGTTCCGCGATCTCTTCCGCGAGACCACGCCCGGCTTCGGCTACACCTTCCCCTACCAGCGACGTATGGGTCCGCTCTACATCCCCGTGCCGCTCGTTCGCATCGACTACGTCTGGGCACGCGGGCCGCTCACGCCGCTCGCCACGTCCATCCACTGCATCACCGGCTCCGACCACTGCATGATCGTCGCCGATCTGCGGCTCGCCACGCCGTAGGTTTGCGCCCTATCTGCGCAATCTGCGCAATCTGCGGATGTATAATGTCCTCCGTGGCCAACCCCAAAGCCAGGAGGAGCCCAGCAATGACCGAGCCCCTTGTCGATCCCACCGCCCGCCCTGAGTGGCACGCGCTCCAGCAACACTACCAGGCCATCCGCGCCACCCATCTGCGCGAGCTGTTCGCCGCCGACGCTGATCGCGGCACGCGCCTCACCGCCGAGGCCGTCGGCCTGTTCTTCGATTACAGCAAGCACCGCGTCAGTGCCGAGAGCCTGAGCCTGCTCCTGGCCCTCGCCCGCGCCTGCGATCTGCCGGCCCACGTCGAGGCTATGTTCAGCGGCCAGAAGATCAACACCACCGAGGGCCGCGCCGTGCTCCACGTGGCCCTGCGCGCCCCGCGCGGCGCCACGATCCTGGTGGACGGCCAGAACGTCGTGCCCGAGGTTCACGCCGTGCTCGATCGCATGGCCGCCTTCAGCACGCAGCTGCGCTCCGGCGCCTGGCGCGGCCACACCGGCGCCCCGATCAGCGCCGTGGTCAACATCGGTATCGGCGGCTCCGACCTTGGCCCCGTCATGGCCTACGAGGCCCTGCGCCACAGCAGCGAGCGCCGCCTCACCATGCGCTTCGTCTCCAATGTCGACGGCACGGATTTCGCCGAGGCCGTGCGCGACCTCGACCCCGCCAGCACGCTCTTCATCGTCGCCTCAAAAACCTTCACCACCCTGGAGACGATGACGAACGCCCGCAGCGCCCGCGCCTGGCTCCTTGGCGCCCTGGGCGACGAGGCCGCCGTCGCAAAGCACTTCGTGGCCGTCTCCACCAACGAGGCCGAAGTGCGCAAGTTCGGCATCGACCCGGCCAACATGTTTGGCTTCTGGGACTGGGTGGGCGGGCGCTACTCGATGATCTCAGCCATCGGCCTTTCGACGATGCTCGCCATCGGCCCCGAGGGCTACGGCGAGCTGCTTGGCGGCTTCCACGCCATGGACGAGCACTTTCGCACGGCGCCGCTGGAGCAGAACCTGCCGGTGATCCACGGGCTGCTCGGCGTCTGGTACGGCAGCTTCTTCGGCGCCGCCACCCACGCGGTGCTGCCCTACGACCAGTACCTCAAGCGGCTGCCCGCCTACCTCCAGCAGCTGACGATGGAGAGCAACGGGAAGTCGGTGCGCCTCGACGGCGCCACCGTCACCTACCAGACCGGCGCGATCTTCTGGGGCGAGCCAGGTACGAACGGCCAGCACTCGTTCTACCAGCTGATCCACCAGGGCACGCAGCTTGTCCCCTGCGACTTCATCGGCTTTCTGCACAGCCTCAACCCGCTGGGCGAGCACCACGCCATCCTGATGGCGAACATGCTGGCGCAGGGCGAGGCGCTGGCCTTCGGCAAGACGGCCGAGCAGCTGGCTGCTGAGGGTGTAGCCGCCGATCTGATCCCTCACCGCACCTTTGGCGGCAACCGCCCAAGCAGCACTATTCTGGCTGATCGGCTCACGCCCGCAATCCTCGGCGCACTTGTGGCACTCTACGAGCACAGCGTCTTCGTGCAGGGGACAATCTGGGGCATCAACCCCTTCGACCAGTGGGGCGTGGAGCTGGGCAAAGTGCTGGCGGCGCGCATCATCCCCGAGCTAACCGACGCCGCCACACCCCTCGCCCACGACAGCTCGACGAACAATCTCATCCGGCGCTTCCGGGGTGAGTGAGGAGACCAGGAGACCAGGAGACCAGGAGACCAGGAGACAGGGAGACAGGGAGACAAGGAGACCGGGAGACCGGGAGACAAGGAGACAAGGAGACCGGGAGACAAGGAGACAAGGGGGGCTTAGTGGCTGGGAAGATTCATTCGCATCGCGAGGTGGTGGTATTCCAAAAGGCGATGGAGGCGGCGATGCAGATC
>JAYUYB010000946.1:0-5959 GCA_043752655.1 Chloroflexota bacterium | reverse complement strand
CGCCATGTACAACCCCACCCGCGACGACGCCCACGAGATCGAGACGCTGCTCGACCAGCTAACCGACACTGCCGAGGCGCGGCCGCCCACCTCGCCCGCCGAGGCCAGGGCAGCCGCCTTCGTGAACGGGCGCCTGCGCCGGGCCAGCATGGGCGTAAGCACCTACGAGCTGCGCTCGCAGCCGCGCCCCGGCGGCGCCTACGCCATCCTCAGCGCGCTTGGCCTGCTCGCCACTGCGCTCACCCCCTTGCTCCCACTGCCCTCGCTGCTGCTGGCCCTGCTCCTGCTGCTAGCTCTGCTCTACGACGCCCTCGCGGCGCCACTGCTGCCCGTGGGCCGGCGCCGTGTTAGCCAGAACATCGTCGGCACACGCGCCATCGTGGGGGCCGGGGGGCTTACGCCGCGCAGGCCGCGCTGGCGCGTGCTGCTTGTCGCACCCCTCGACTCGCCGCAGCGGCGGCGCGGCCTCGGCGCTCTGGCGGGGCCAGCCCGTGGCGCCGCCCTGCTGCGCATCGCCGCCTCGGCTCTGCTTGCCAGTGCTGCCCTGCTGCGCTGGCTCGCCCCGGCACCCTGGCTCTGGTGGCTCCCGCTCGCCGGGGCCGCCACTCTGTTCGCCATGCTGCTCGTCGCCGACCTGCTGCCGCTCGCGCCAGCCCCCACGGACGGCGGCCTCGCCGCACTTGCCACGCTGGTGGCGGCGGCCGCACGTCTGGGCGCCCTGGAGCGCGTGGAGCTCTGGGCTATCGCTGTGGGCGCCGCAGGCAGCGACCCGGCGGGCGCCGCGAGCCTGATGCGGCGCTTCCCCTTCGATCGCGCAGACACCCTGGTGATCGCCCTGGAGCAGCTGGCGGGCGGCCAGCTCGTCTACGCCACCCGCGAGGGCGGCCTGGCGCCCCACCCTGCCCACCCGCTCCTGCTGCGCTTCGCCGCCGCCGCCGATGCCGCCGACCCCATGGTCGACGCCGAGCCGCGCGCCCTGGCTGTGGCGGGCGAGCTCGCCGCGCCCCTGCGCCGCCTGGGCTTCGGCGCCATCACCGTAAGCGCCAGCAGCGCGCCAGGAAGCCACACTCGGGCACCAGCACCCGCCGCCGACCCGCAGCTTGTGGAGCGGGCCACGCGCCTGGTCGTGGGCATGGTGCGGCGCCTGGAGAGCGAGCCGTAACTTGCACGTGCAGCACGATGGTGTTAGGATCCGGCTGCCCGACTGCGCTCCCTGTACCCTGTACCTTGTACCCTGTACCCTCTGCATGCTCTACCTGCTCCACGGCCCCGACGAATACAGCCGCAGCGAGGCGCTCGCCGCCATGCGCGCCGCCGTGCCGCCGGATGTGGCCGACCTGAACATCAGCCGGCTGGAGGGGCGCCGCCTCAAGCTCGACGCCCTTGCCGCCGCCTGTGAGGCCGCCCCTTTCCTGGCCGAGCGCCGCCTCGTGATCGTGACCGACGCCCTTAAGCACACCAAGGCCGGCAAGGAGCGCGAGGAGCTGAAGGCCTACCTTGAGCGTGTGCCGCCCGGCTGCGACCTTGTGTTCGTCGAGAGCGAGGATGTAGATCGGCGCAGCATTCTGTTTACCCAGCTGAAGAAGAGCGGCGAGCTGCGCGAGTTTCTGCCCCCGCAGGGCGGCGAGCTTACGCGCTGGGTGGCCGAGCGCGCGCGGCGCCTGGGTGCCAAGCTGGAGCCCGCCGCCGCCCAGCGCCTGGCGGAGCTTGTGGGCAACGACACGCGCACCCTGGCCACCGAGCTCGACAAGCTGGCGACCTACGTCGGCAGAGGCGGCGCGATCAGCGCGCAGGATGTGGATCTGCTGGTGCAGGACAGGCAAGAGCAGAACCTCTTCGCCTTCATCGACGACCTGAGCGCCCGGCGCCTTGGGCCGGCCCTGCGCGGCGCCCGCACGCTGCTGGAGGATGGGCAGGCCGCCATCTATGTGCTGTTTATGCTCGCGCGCCAGGTGCGCATCCTGCTCGGCGTGCAGGAGCTGGCGGCCAAACGCATGCGCCCCGACGACATCGCCGCCGAGCTGGGCCAGAAGCCCTTTGTGGTGCGCAAGGCGATCGACCAGGCCCGCGCCTTCGCCCCCGGCGAGCTAGGCCTGCTCCACGACCGCCTGCTCGAGCTCGACCTGGCCACCAAGACCGGGCGCATCCAGGCCGAGACTGCCCTGGAGCTGTTTGTGGCCGAGGCGTGTAGGCGGAACGGGCGTTTGGACCGCGAAGGGCGCGAACGCTAGCCAACGACGCGAACGTGAAGGACGAGAAATGCCCCGCTTCCACAGAGTGAAGCGGGGCATTTGCTGCTCGTACGCTGTTACTACGCGGCGGCGGCCGCTGCTGCGTTGAGCTTCTTCATCAGGCGGGACTTGCGGCGAGCGGCGTTGTTCTTGTGAAGAATGCCCTTCCCGGCGGCCCTGTCCAGCGTGCTGATCGCCTCGCGGATGGTGGCCTCATCCATGGTGCCAGCGAAGATCGACTGCTCGGCCTTCTTCACGGCGGTCTTTACGCGTGAGCGGTACATGGTGTTGCGTACACGCTTGCGCTCGTTGCTGCGGATGCGCTTCTTCGCCGACTTTGTGTTCGCCAAGGGGGCCTTCCTCCGGTATAATCAACCGCTGTTGTGCTGCTCTCAGGGGGCGTAGATCGCATGCGCTCCCGCCAACCACTAACACGCAAGTATACCAGAAGGGCGCCCCCCGTGCAACTCGCCTCGCTGCTGCGCCGCGCCCAGTCCGGTGCGCTTCGCAACAGCCTGATCGTGATGGGCGGCTTCGTGCTGAGCCGCGTGATCGGCCTGCTGCGCGAGGCGATCACCTCGTACAGCTTCGGCACCTCGCCGGACTACGGCGCCTACGTGCTGGCCTTCCGCATCACCGATCTGCTCTACCTGGTCTTTATCGGCGGCGCCCTGGGCAGCAGCTTCATCCCGGTCTTCATCGAGGCCTGGGAGCACAACGGCCAGGCCCGCGCCTGGCGCGTGGCCAGCGCCGTGGTAACGTGGGCGCTGCTGCTGCTCACCCTCGCCAGCGCCGCGCTGTTCGCCCTGGTGCCCTGGATCGTAGGGCTACTCTACAGCGGCCCCGACGTGAGCGCCGCCACGCTCGATCTGATCGCCGCCCTCTCGCGGCTCTTCCTGCTCTCGCCGCTGCTGCTCGGCCTTGGTGGCCTGGCTATGGCCGCGCTCAACGCGCGTGATCGCTTCGCCCTGCCGGCCCTCGCGCCGTCGATCTATAACCTGGGTATCATCGGCGGCGCCTTGATCGGCCAAGCTGTGCCAGGTCTGGGCATCTGGGGCATGGCCTGGGGCGTGGTGGGTGGGGCGCTGCTCTACCTGCTAGTGCAGATCCCTGGCCTGTGGGCGATCGGCATGCGGCTAAGGCTGGAGCTGGGGCGCGATCTGGCCGAGCTGGGGCAGGTCGCCCGACAGATGGGGCCGCGCGTGCTTGGCCAGGCGGCGGCCCACGTAAGCGCGGCGGCCACCCTGGCGCTGGCCACGCAGCTCCCGGCGGGCGTGGCCAAGGCCGCCGCCCTCAACTACGCCTTCCAGCTCATGCTGCTGCCCTACGGCGTCTTCTCACTGAGCTTGAGCCAGGTGGCCTTCCCGCGCCTCGCCCGCCTGGTGGCCGAGGGCCGCCGCGACGAGCTGGCCGCCGATGTGCGCCGCACGCTCGGCACGATCCTCTGGCTTACGCTCCCCGCCACGGCGGCCCTGCTCGTGCTCGGCCTGCCAGCCGCTCGCGCGCTCTTCCAGCGCGGCGCGTTCGACGCCACCTCGCTTAGCTACACGGTGAGCGCCCTGAGCGGCTACGCCCTTGCGCTGCCCGCCTTCGCCGCCTCCGAGATTCTCATCCGCACGTTCTACGCGATGCAGCGCACCTGGACGCCAGTGATCGTCGGGTTGCTCCAGGTAGGCCTGAACCTGGCCCTCGGCGCAACGCTGCTGCGCGCCGGCAACGATGTGGCGGCCCTGGCGCTGGCCTTCAGCCTGGCGAACAACCTGGAGGCGCTGCTGCTGCTTGTGCTGCTTGGCGCCGCCCTGCCGGGCATCTGGCGCGACCGGCCGCTCTGGCGCACGCTTGCGGCCTCGGCTGTGGCGTCGCTTGTGCTCGGCGCGGCGCTCCTAGCCTTCAGCACGGCCTCACGCGGCCTTGTGCCCGCCCTCGCCGCAGAGCATGCCTATGTCTGGACAAGCGACCTCCCCGCGCTGCTGGCGTGGCTAGCCTGCGCCGGGCTGCTCGGCACGGTACTCTACCTGGCGCTCACCGCGCTGCTCGGCGCCGCGCCTGCGCGGGCGGTGCTCAGGCGAATTGGCGCTCAGCGCCCGAGCAGCCGCTCGTAGAGCGCGCGAAAGCCGTTGCCCAGCTGGTCGTAGCCGAAGCTGCGCACCACCTTGTCGCGGCCGTGCTCCCCGAAGCGCCGACGTAGGGCCGCGTCCTCGCCCAGGGCGCGCACCCGCTCGATATAGCCCGCCACATCGTCGCGGGGCACCAGGAAGCCGTTGAGCCCGTCGTCCACCACCTCGGGCAGCGCAGAAATATTGGTTGTCACCACGGGGCGCCCGCAGGCCAGGGCCTCGGCGGGCGCGATGCCAAAGCCCTCCAGGCGCGACGGGAAGAGCAGGATGTCGCAGCTCTGGTAGGCCGCCACGAGCCCCGCCCGGTCGGGCGAGCCGATCGGCTGCATACGCGGGTGTGGTGGGCCCTTGCCATGCCCCTGAAAGCCGCCGGTATAGTAAAGCGTGTAGCTGTCCGGCAGCCCATCCATGATCTGGGGCAGCAAGTCGAACCCCTTGCGGCGGGTGCGGTTGCCCACAAACAGCAGCCGGATGCGCGCGTCCGAGGGCGGCAGACCGTCGTCGCGCCGCGCCAGGCCTGGCGTGGGAACAAACACGTCGGTGTCGATGCCGTCGAAGATCAGCTGGCTGTCGGCGCGCCCGTAGGTGGCCTCCACCTGGCGCTGCGTAAAGCGGCTCACGCAGACCACCGCGTCTGCGTAGGCAACCGAGAGCCCGTCGTAGCGCGACTCCACCAGGCGGTAGAAGAGCCGCTGCGCGAACGAGCTGTAGGGCTGCAGGTCGGGGTCGCTGGTAAGGTGGTGGACGGTGGTGACGACCGGGAGGCCGGTGCTGCGCAGGCTGAAGGCCACCCGCGAGCGGCCCTGCAGCAGGTCGAAGCCGCGCCACCAGCCGTCGGGCAGCCCGCGCGGGATCAGCGGCGGCAAGAAGTTGTAAAGCTCGGGGAGGCGCAACAGCTCTGGTCGCAGCCCCACGGCGCGCACCGAGCGCGCGATGTTCTGGATGCCGAAGTCGACGCCCCCGCGCCCCACCGGCGAGATGTAGAGTGGGCGGATGCTCATGGGAATGACCGGGCGACAAGGTGACAAGGTGACAAGGTGACAAGGTGACCGGCTGCGCTCAATCCAAAATCCATTAGCTCCGCACCAGCGGCAGGGCGACGCGCTGGCGAGGCGCTGGTGGCGCGCCGTTCACACTGAGCGTGGACTCGACGATGGCGAGGGCGACGGCCTTGATGGCCTTGCCGCCAACCAGCCCGCGCACGCTGGTGCCGATAGCCTCCTGCATGCGGATGTCGGTGGCGACGGAGATGCGGGCGCCGTCGATGAACTGCCCAGGCGGCACAGCGATCTCAACGTCGAGCGTGTCGCTGTCGGCTGCCTGGCCCGCCCGCATGCGCCAGCGCTTGCCGGTGATCTGGGGCGTTGGGGCTCCGGGGATAGCCTGGTAGTCGAGGATGCTGATAGCGAGCGGCTGCCTGCCGCTGAGGCTGCTGTCGCTGCCGATCGAGGCAACCTGCCAGCTGGCCCCGCGCCCTGTCGCCACGGTGACGCCCCAGGCGGCGCTGCTGCCGGCGAGGATCTGCCAGCCCGAGACCCAGGCCGGGGTGTCGTCCTCCAGCGTGACGGCGAGGGCGAACCAGTGGTGAGAGAAGCCCGCAGACCCGCTTCT
>JAYUYB010000945.1:0-2327 GCA_043752655.1 Chloroflexota bacterium | reverse complement strand
ATGAGGAGATACGGGGAAAGTAATCGGTCTCGACCATCACTGCGGGGACATCATCGCACGCAGCCATACACTCTAGCTCAACCACGATCAGTTCATCGGGGAAGGCTGCGGCGAGCTGGGTGACAGTCTGAAAAATATCGGGCCTGCTGCGCACACATAAGCGGCAGATTGTCAGCTGGACGGGCATCGGAGCGAGCCTCCCTAGACGGGATATAACCTGCTTAGTGTACACCCTTAACAAACTATTTGCAAGCGCTATGCACAGGATGTGGATAGGTTTCACCGCTTTTCTGCTACCATAGAGCAGCGTATTCGCCCAAAGCTATGCTTCCTGTGAGGAGGGTACCATGACAATGCTGTTCGACCCCGGCGCCATTGCTGCCGCCACCATTGGCGACTTCGCCTACGGCCTGCTGATCGGCGGTGAGTGGCGGACCGCCGTGAGCGGTGCTACCTTCGCTGTAACCGACCCGGCCACAGGCGCCGTGCTTGCCGATGTGCCCGACGCGGGCGCTGCCGAGACGAGCGCCGCCATCAATGCCGCCGCCGCCGCTCTGCCGGCCTGGGCGGCCACTCCCGCCCCCGCCCGCGCCGCTGTGCTGCGCAAGGCCGCCGCCCTGATGCTGGAGCGCCAGGAGCGCCTGGCCACTCTGATGACGTTGGAGCAGGGCAAGCCTCTGGCTGAGTCACGCGGCGAGATCGCCTACGCCGCCAGCTTCCTTAGCTGGTTCGCAGGCGAGGCCGAGCGCATCTACGGCAGCACAATCCCTGCCAGCGCCGCTCACAAGCGCCTGCTGGTGATCCGGCAGCCTGTGGGCGTCTGCGCCTTGATCACGCCGTGGAACTTTCCCAGCGCGATGATCACACGCAAGCTGGGGCCGGCCCTGGCCGCAGGCTGCACCGCGATTGTGAAGCCCGCCGAGCAGACGCCGCTCTCAGCACTTGAGCTTGGGCGGATCTTCGGCGACGCAGGGCTGCCCGCCGGCTGCCTCAACCTGATCACCTGCGAAGACCCCACAGCCTTCTCCGAGACAATCTTTGCGGACGAGCGGGTGCGCAAGGTGAGCTTCACAGGCTCCACCGAGGTGGGCAAGCTGCTGATCCGCAAGTCGGCCGACACCGTGAAGCGGCTCTCGCTGGAGCTAGGCGGCAACGCGCCGTTCATCGTGTTCGCCGACGCCGATCTCGACGCAGCGGTGCAGGGCGCGATCGCCTCGAAGTTCCGCAACACCGGGCAGACCTGCGTGTGCGCCAACCGGATCTTTGTGCAGCGCGGGGTGTACGAGCAGTTCGCGGCGGCCTTCACGGCCCAGGTGGCGGCGCTGCGCGTGGGCAGCGGGCTCGACCCTGCCAACATGATCGGGCCGCTGATCGACGAGCAGGCCCGCAAGAAGGTGGAGCGCCATGTGGCCAACGCTCTGGCCGGCGGGGCGAAGCTGCTTACAGGGGGCGGGCCATACACGGGAGCGGGGCTTGGGGCCTTCTGGACGCCGACGGTGCTCGCCAATGCCACAGCAGAGATGCTGGTAGCGCGAGAGGAGACCTTCGGGCCGGTGGCGCCCCTAATTGTCTTTGATGAAGAGGAAGAGGTTTTGCGCCAGGCCAACAACACGCCCTTCGGCCTTGCCGCCTACTTCTACACCCGCGATGTTGGGCGGGTCTGGCGCGTGGCTGAGGGGCTGGAGTACGGCATCGTGGGAGCGAACGACGCGCTGCCCTCCACGGCCCAGGCCCCATTCGGCGGCTACAAGCAGAGCGGCCTCGGGCGCGAGGGCGGCCCCAGTGGTATTGACGAGTATCTGGAGGAAAAATATATCTCGCTGGCGATCTAAGTTCGACTTTATCCATGGCTCCTGACCGCCCGCTGACGCCGGCGGCTTAGCTGCCGGCTTCCTGGTGCTCCACGGGCTCAGCCTACTGCTGATCGAGACGCTGCGGGCAGACTCGCTCACCCTCATCGGCGGCGTGCGCGCCAGCCAGGTCGCTGGGCTTGGCCTCATGCTCCTCGGGCTACGCTGGCTGCGGGCGACGACTGCAGTCCACGGTGCAGCGGCGCTAGCGGATCTGCAGCCCCACAATCAGCACCACACTGACGACGATCAGCTAGCCCGCTCTGGTGCGCTCCACGGGCTCTCGCTCCGAGCCTTTAAAGCCCTCGTCATGGGCGCCTGGGCATGGCTTTGCAAAGCCATCCGCAGAGATGTGGGTAGTGGATAGGACTAATAGGGCTCGTTACGGCGAGGATACGCTGTTACCGTACTATAGGCCGTACAAGTAGGGCCGCCATGAGTCAAGCAGGCTCATGCGGAATAGCCGCCGCCCTTCAT
>JAYUYB010000944.1:0-5962 GCA_043752655.1 Chloroflexota bacterium | reverse complement strand
GCCAGCTTGCACCGTCGCCCGGCCAGCCAAGCAGCGGGCGCAGGGCGCTGTTCGCCGGGTAGATCAGCAGCCCGCTGAGGGCAAGCAGCGCCAGGGCGACGCGCGGGCGAACCTGCCGGGGGTGCAGCGCCAGCAGGCCGAGCGGCCAGATCAGGTACCAGGGCTGGACCCACGGGCTGCACGCGACGACCGACCAGAGCAGCAGCCCTGCGCCAATCGGCACCGCACGCTGCGGGCGACGCCAGGCCATCCAGCACGCCACCGCCACGCCGCACGCCAGCAGCCCGAGCCCGAGGCGCACCAGCTGGGCGTCGATGACCTGCTTCACGCCGTGGGGGAGCCAGAGGGCGCGCAGCACGGCCAGCGGCGAGTTGGTAAAGAGGTCGGCGCGGTCGCGCAGCTGATCGAGCATCGCCGGGCCAGCCCACCAGGGCGCGTAGGCAACGAGCACGAGGGCGGCGCAGAGTAGCCCGGCGCGCAGCAGCAGGCCGCCGCGCGCGCGCCAGGCGGGCCGCTGTGCCAGGGCCGCCGCCAGCAGCACCGGCCAGAGCAGCGCCAGCGGATACTTGATCATGGCACCGGCGGTGATCAGCAGCAGCGCCAGGGCCGGCCGACGCCCCAGCGCCCCATACGCCAGCACGCCAAACAGCAGCATCCAGCCGTCGTTATGGCCCGCGCCCACCAGCTCCCACAGCACCAGCGGGTTCCACAGCCAGAGGTAGGCTGCGAGCAGGCGCTGGCCCGGCGCGCTCACCGCCCCGATCGCCGCCCCGCAGAGCAGCCAGCCGAGCGCCGAGCTAAGCTTGAAGCCGAGCAGCAGCGGCAGCAGCGTGGTGCCAGAGACACGGGCGACGGCGATGCTCAGGGCCTCCCAGAGCGGCCCATAGGCCGTGGTTGCCCGCCGCCAGGCCGTGTACCAGTAGAGCCGGTCGATGGCCCGGAAATCCTCCGGGCTCTGGACGAAGTTGTTGGCGCCGTAGCGGGCGGCCACATGGCCCCGGTACAGATAGTCGTAGAGGTCGAGCGAGCTGGTGGGATGGGTGAGCAGCAGCATGCCCATGGCGAGCAGCGGCACCAGCAGCACGGCAGCGCCGAGCCTGCGCCTGGCCTGCGGGGGCGGCGCCGCCAGCAGCGCCTCGCTCACCACAATATACCCACCGACGTAGAGCAGGCAGAGCAGGGCGATGCCGATCACGAGGGCCGGCGCCAGGCGCGCATCGGCCATCACCTGCTGCTCCAGGGTGAAGATCTGGATCTTGTAGGTGCGCAGCAGCGGGAAGCGCGCCAGTGCCGCGCCGTAGATCAGCAGCATCCCCAGGCCACAGGCGACCAGCAGCGCCATCCCGCTGGCCGCGCGCATGGCTGGCAGTGCGCGGCGCTCGTGCGTCACAGCCGCCCCGCCAGTTGAGCGAGCATCCGGCGCGTTGCCGGGCACTGCTCCGGCGGCGCCGCCAGCAGCTCGTGCTGAAGCAAGGCCAGCTCCGCAGCCGTATCGACGTCGTACCAGGTGGGCAGCAGCGCAGTGCGCAGCCCAAGCTCGGCGGCAAGGGTCAGGGTATCCTTCACGACGGTCGGCGTGCTCATGGGCACCTCGCGCAGCAGGCGCGGCTGGGGCTGCTTCAGCCCGATCAGATAGTAGCCACCATCGTCGCAGGGGCCGAGCACCACGTCGGCGGGGCCGTCGAGCGCTGCGAAGGCCTGGGCGACATACGCCGCCGGCAGGCTGGGGCTGTCACTGTCCATCACCACAGCCTGCCCTGCCCCGGCGGCCAGGGCGTCGCCAAGCAGGTTCGCGAGGCGCTCGCCGAGATCGGCGCCGCGCTGCGCGGTCAGCGCCATGTCGGGCGCCAGGTCGCGAAAGTAGCCTGCGGCATCCTCGGGCAGGAAGGCTATCGTGCGCTGCACCCCGGCTACCTCGCGCATCACCGCCAGCGTATCGCGCAGAAAGCACTCGTACAGCGCCGCCGCCGTCGCACCGTCGAGCGGCGGGCAGAGGCGGGTCTTGGTCTGGCCGGCGGCGGGCCGCTTGGCGACGACAAGGAGGACTTTATGCGGCATGGTAGGTTTCAGCTAGGTGAGCAGCGCGGCGGCCTGCGCCAGTCGGTTGCCGCGCGCGGCGGCCGCGAGCAGCCGTGGGCGCAGCAGCGCATCAACGCCGAAGTATCTGCCGGGCGCAAAGGCGAAGGCCAGTATGGCGAGCAGCACGATATTGTTATAGGCCCACTCCCACTCGTACGGGTTGCCGATCCCGCCCAGGCCGATCATCAGCTGCGCAGCCATGCCGATGGCGACGAGCCCGCCGAGGCGGCTGAAGAGACCAAAGAACAGGCTGATGAAAATGAAGGCCTCGGTCGCAAAGATCAGGTAGCCGAACCAGGCGATGTTGGGCTTGACCACATTCTCGATAAAGGCGCCGTTAAGCCGGGCCGCCCAACCCAGGTCGATCGCGATCTCGGGCGCGCCACGGTTGTCGATGTTCGCCACAAAGAAGGGCCGTGGCTCCGTGGCGTACACAGCCTCGATCCCGATCCAGTCGCACAGGCCGCCGCTACGCTGAAGCTGGGCCGGCGTGCCGGTGGTGAAGCGGAAATCGGCCGTGCAGCCGAATGTGGGCGGCGCCTTCCACCAGAGCTGGGTGAAAAAGAGGTAGGCCAGCCCAACCCGCAGCAGCACCAGGGCAGCCTGCTGGAGCCAGCGCTCCCAGCGCGGGACAACCGCCATCACTGTGGCGCTATTTACACCACCAACGGGCATGCGGGCCGCTTCCGATTTTGTGCTTGCCATCCTGGTTCCTTCTTTGTACGTGAGCGCATCAACACCCAGGTACTAGTCTCACGAGCCGACGATTCGTTGCGCGCTTGCGCAGGTTCAGGGCTGCCAGCCGCGTAGCCGGGCGGCGTGGAGCACCGCGATCACCGTCATGCCGTCGCGGATCTCGCTGCGCAGCACCAGGTCGAGCACGTCGGCGAAGGGCAGCGCAGCGATCTCAAGAAACTCCGTCTCGTCGGGCGGGAGCGCAGCCGCCGTCAGCCCGTAGCCAAGATACAGGTGGGCGACCTCCTCCACGATGCTTTTGGAGGTGTAGTAGGTGCTCACCCAGTCCAGGCGGCTGGCGCTGTAGCCAACCTCTTCGCGCAGCTCGCGCTGGGCGGCCTGCTCGGGCAGCTCGCCAGGATGCACGCCGCCGGTCGGCATCTCCCAGCGCTGGCTCTCGCCAAAAACATAGCGGTACTGGCGCACCAACACCACCCGGTCGTCGTCGAGGAAGGGCAGCACGCCGACGCAGTGGCTCGTGCTCACCACCCCGTAGATCGTCGTTCGACCGTCGGGCAGCTCGGCCAGATCCTCGCGCAGCCGCATCCATTTGTTGGCGTAGATCGGCTGGCTCGCAAGCGTTTTCCACGGCTTCGGCGGCATCGCATTCCTTATCCGTAGCGGGTCACATGCAGTAGACCAGCCAGATCTTACGGCGCCCTTACACAGCCCTATCAAGACTCAGACTCGTAAGGGCGCCCCTCGTGGGCGCCCCCTCGGAAAGGCGACCCTCGTGGGCGCCCCCTCGGAAGGGCGCCCCCTCATAAGAGCGCCCGGTGCGTGCATATCACCAGATCACGAGACAGGTCTCGGTGCGTTGGACGCCCACGGCGCCCGCGATGCCCGCCGTGATTCAGTTGCCCAGCGATTGCAGGTCGGGGCCCTCGACGAAGGCGATCAGGTCGTACTGCCCGCTCACCGCGTGCACCTGCTTGATCACCGAGCCGTCGAGCTCTATATCCGGCAGCTCCTTGATCAGATCCTGCACCCGGCTCGGCTCGGCTTTGATCAGAACATACGCCTGGATCACAAGACACTCCCTCCTGTGTGGCTCCCCACGGGAGCCGCTGCGGCTAGCCTCAGGTAAAGGTCATCTGCGGCGCAGCCCCGGTGCGCGCCATCACGTCGAGCTGCTGCTTGACCCGCTCGTAGGATGCGGCGAGCGGGAAGATTTTTTTGGACACCTGCATATCAGCGTCGGTAGAAAGCGGGTGCCAGAAAACGCCGTCGAGGTTTACGGTGAGCTCAGGCACCAGATTATCCATGCCCAGTTCCAGGCCCTCCTTCGAGTAGCCGCGCTTCGCCAGGGGGCGAACAAAGTGGTCCTCGTCGGCGATGCCGAGCGAGCGGTGGAACGCGCAGACCGCCTCCAGATGCGGCGCGTTCGCCGGGGTCTCGGTGGTGGAGACGCGCACGCGGAAGCCGCGCGCCTGAAGCAACTGGACACCCTCGACCGTCTTCGCCCAGGCGCCGACACCCCGGTAGGCGTCGTGGTGCGCGGCCTCGCCGCCGTCGAGGCTCACCTGCACGATCAGGTTGTCGTTGGCGATTGCGGCCAGCTGATCGAGCCGTGGCCCGCGCAGGACCATCGCGTTGGTGAGCACCGTGGTGCGTACCCGCGCCGAGGCGTAGGCCAGCATGGCGTAGATGTCGTTCAGGATGAAGGGCTCGCCGCCGGTGAAGAAGACGTCGGTGAAGCCAAGCTCAACCGCCTCGTCCACCAGGCGCTGGGCGTTCGCCAGTCCGATCGCCCGGCGGGGCGCGTTCGGGCTGGATTTGGCGACACAGTAGGAGCAGCGCAGGTTGCAGTCGTAGTTGGTGTAGATCCAGAGCTTCCACTGGAGCTCTGGCGCTACCTCAGCGGTGGGATTATCCGTCGTCATGGCTAGTAGCTCAGGCTGGCCGCGCCCTGGCCGAGCAGTTCGACTACGGCGGCGCCACCGGCGAAGCTCGCTCCGGCGATCAGGTTGTCCTTGTCGAGCCCACGGGCGGTGAAGCAGGGCGGGCAGACCCAGAGCTTGCCGCCGTTGTCGACAAATGCGGCGAGGAGCTCCTTCAGGGGCTTGAAGCCCGCCGTGGCGATCGCGTCGGCGTAGCCGGGCGTTGCCAGCCGCACCGCCTCAACATTCAGGAAGATCACCACCTCCTGCTCGGCGGCGACACCGGCGTTGGCGACAACGAAGGCGACGGTGGTCTTGTCGGGGTTGTCCTGGGCCGTGGTCAGGTTAATCAGCAGCTTGGGCACTGGTGTGCGCTCCTATGGCTAGTCGCTTGCGGATCACAAAACGCTGCGGATGTGCGCCAGTATCGGCGCTCAGGAGCAGATTGCCGGTCGAGCGGCACCAGGCCGGAATATCTACGGCGGCGGCTAGGTCGTAGGCGCGCACTTCCAGGACCTGGCCGGGCGCAAGCCGCCGCACGGCCTGAAAGATCAGCAGCGTCAGTTCGCCGCACCCAGCCTCGCCGGCGTCCAGAACGGCATCAGGTGCCATGGTCGCTCCACGCTGTTGCGCATACTGATGATACGCGCCGCTCGCTATGAACAGATGCGGATACTTTGCCATGGTAGCAGCTCCTTGCCTGCCTGTCCATTTTGGGATTAGCGGCGACCGCGTCGCCGCGCGATGGTGAATGCGAGGCCCGTGCCCGCCAGCAGCAGGCCAAGTAGCCCGATGAGCCCGGCGCTGTTGCCCTGTCCGGTCGCGGTCGCCGGGAGCGTTGCCGGCACCGGGGCGGGCCGCGCGGGGGCAGCCGTGGCCTGCCCCGGGGCGGCGGTCGGCGGTGCGGGGGCGACAGTGGCTTGCACGGGCGCGGCGGTCGGCGGTGCGGGCGCGGCCGTGGCCTGTGCCGGGGCGACAGCAGTCGCCGCAACCGTGGCGGTAGCGCGTGGGCGATTGGTCGGCTCCTCGGTCGGTGCGGCGGTGGCGGCGGGCGCCTCGGTCGGCGCAGCGGTGGCGGCGGGCGCCTCGGTGGGCGCGGCGGTGGCCTGCGCGAGCGGGGCGGCGACAGCTGCCGTCGCGCCCGGCCCGAACAGCGCGCCACCCAGTACGAACCCGAAACTGGCAATCAGCAGCACAGCGATCCCAACCATGAAACGGCGTTGACGGGCCATGATCTTGACTCCTATGCTTGTCTTACTAACGCTCTA
>JAYUYB010000943.1:0-2330 GCA_043752655.1 Chloroflexota bacterium | reverse complement strand
AAGCGCGCAACACGCTTGACAGGACGCGATGGCCTGTGGTATGCTTCGACCCGTCGAGCATATGTGAAGGTTGCACAAGTAATGGCCCCTCGGTTTGTCAACATTATCCTCATTAGCGGCCTCGTACTCCTCCTTCTTAGGTGGAGAAATAGTCGTTAAGGGAGGGGACGCCGAGCCCCAAGCAGCCTGACCAAGACTGAACCTCCCGAGCGAAACGCCGGGGGGTTTTTCTGTTCACCGCCTCGCCACCTGCGCAGCGCCTCGCGCCGGTGGTCGCCCACAACGCCGTGGGCAGTGGCGCATCGCCCCATCGTGGCGGCATCGCCGGTCGGTCTACCACCCTTTCTCCGGCTCAGGGACAACTGAATACGCGTGCCCAGTCGCTTCCGCAACGCGAGCAGCCCAAGGCTACGCCGCCCGGCTTCGTGTTGCCACTATCTGCCCGTGATCCAGGAGGAGTTATGCCCGAGACTCGAACCGGCGCCCAGATTATGTGCGAGGCCCTGATCCGCGAGGGTGTGGACGTGATGTTTGGCATCCCCGGCGGCGCGATCATGCCGTTCTACTACGCCATGTGGGAGTACCGCGAGCAGCTGCGCCACGTGCTCTGCCGCCACGAGCAGGGCGCCGGCCACGCCGCCGAGGGCTACGCCCGCACCACCGGCAAGATCGGCGTCTGCATCGGCACCAGCGGCCCCGGCGTTACAAACCTCGTCACCCCGATCGCCGACGCCATGATGGACTCCACCCCCCTGCTCGCCATCTGCGGCCAGGTGAGCAGCCATGTGCTCGGCAAGGACGCCTTCCAGGAGACCGACATCACCGGCATCACTATGCCGATCACCAAGCATAACTATCTGGTGAAGGATGCCAGCGAGCTGCCCTACGTCTTCAAGGAGGCGATCCACATCGCCACCACCGGCCGCCCTGGCCCGGTGCTGATCGACATCACCAAGGACGCCATGCAGAAGAGCATCGTGCCCGATTGGAATGTCAAGCTGAACCTGCCCGGCTACAAGCCCAACTACCAGCCCAATCGCAAGCAGATCCGCGAGGCCCTTAAGCTGCTCGCAGGCGCCAAGAAGCCCGTGATCATCGCCGGCAACGGCGTAATTATGGCCGGCGCCTCGGACGAGCTGCGCGCCTTCGCCGAGCGGCTGCGCGTGCCCGTGATCACCACGCTGCACGGCATCGGCTCCTTCCCCGAGGAGCACCCGCTCAGCCTCGGCATGCCCGGCATGCACGGCTGGGTCCATGTCAATCGCGCCATCCAGGAGTGCGACGTCCTGTTCAACATCGGCGGCCGATTCGACGACCGGGTCACCGGCAAGGCCAGCACCTTCGCCCCCAACGCGAAGGTGATCCATGTGGACATCGACCCGTCTGAGATCGGCAAGAATGTCAAGGTGACGGTGCCGATCGTCGGCGATGCCCGCCTGACGCTCCAGGCCCTGCTGGAGGAGATGCCCCCCCGCGAGGAGCTGGCAAACCTGCACGCCCACGCCTCGGACTGGATGGAGCACATCCGCGAGCTACAGGATAAGCACCAGGGGAAGCAGCAGTACATCAGCCGCGCCGACACCGAGCATATGGCCTTGCCGCCCCACGATGTCTACGCCAAGCTGAACGCCACCCTGGCGCTACACGGCAACTACCGCGTGGTCACAGACGTGGGCCAGCACCAGATGTGGGCCGCCCAGCTGCTGGATTGGAACGCCGGCCCGCGCTCGCACATCACCTCTGGCGGCGCCGCCACGATGGGTTTCGCCGTCCCTGCTGCACTCGGCGTGGCAGTGGCTCACCCCAACGATCTAATCTGGGTCGTCTGCGGCGACGGCGGCTTCCAGATGACGAATCAGGAGATGGCGACGATCGTGCAGGAGGGCATCAAGAACATCAAGGTGGCCGTGATCAACAACGGCTACCTGGGCATGGTGCGCCAGTGGCAGGAGCTGTTCGAGCAGAAGCGCTACAGCGGCACCACCTTGTCTGGCCCCGACTTCGCTAAGCTCGCCGAGGCCTACTACTGGAAGGGCATCACCGTGGAGCGGTCGGAGGATGTGCAGGCCGCCATCGACGAGGCCAACGCCACCGATGGCCCCGTGCTGATCGACTTCCGCGTGGAGCGCGAGGTGAACGTCTTCCCCATGGTGCCCCAGAACAAGTCGATCGGCGAGATGATCACCAGCGAGGCGGAAGCGTAGAGCGGAGACAAGGAGACAAAGAGACAAGGAGACAAGGAGACAAGGAGACAGCTCCTGTTTGCCGTCAGATGTCTCCCCCTCTCCCGGTCTCCTTGTCTCCCCCTCTCCCGGTCGCCCCTAGTCTGC
>JAYUYB010000942.1:0-5980 GCA_043752655.1 Chloroflexota bacterium | reverse complement strand
TCGCGCAGCTCGGCCATGGTGCGGCCCGCCAGCACATCGCCAGCGGCCACGGTGAGGGTCTCGATGGCAAACAGGCGCTCGCCCACATCGAAGGCGTGCTCTACCTCGCGCAGCACGGCGGCGGCGGCCAGGGTTGGTGCGGCCAGGGCCGAGGTGCTGTAGGCCGTGTTGATGCCGAACAGGGCGCCCAGGCGCTCCGCCAGCACATCGCTGAACACGCGCAGCACCAGATGCACATCGGGGCGCAGCTCGCGCGCGGCCAGGCCGATCTGCAAGTTGGTGAGGTCGTCGCCAAAAACAGCGGCCACCGCGTAGGCCCGCGCTAGCCCGGCCTGCTCCAGGGTCTTCGGCTCGCGGGCGTCGCCGCGCACCACCCGAACGCCCCCCTCCTCCAGGGGCGCGGTGGCCTCCTCGGGCGTGGCGGGCGTGCAGATCACCACCAGCTCGGGGCACGGCTCGATCTGCATCAGCAGGCGGATCACGGCGCTGCCCACCTTGCCGAGCCCGCAGACGATCACGGTGTTGAGGCGCGCGGTGGGCCGCTGGGGGAGGCTGGGCTCCAGGAAGCGTAGCTTGCTGCCGGCCATGTTCTCCACCCGCACCTGCTCCAGAGACGCCAGCGTGCCGAGCAGTAGCGCCAGATCGCCCGTCTCTAGCTTCGACATAAAGCCGCGCCGCCGCTCGCGGCCGGCCATGTCGCGGTGGCGGATCACGCGCACGCGGTGGCGCTCCTCCAGGGCGCGGGCGAAGCCGGAGGCCGTGCTCTCGCCCGCGATCGTCAGCTCGGAGAGGCCGAGCAGCCCCTCGGGCAGGCTGATCACATGGACAATCTCGCGGCTGACGGCGGCGGCGGCGAAGGTTGGCGCGGCCAGGGCCGAGGAGCTGAAAGCGCTGTTGCGCCCGAAGCGCCGCTCCAGATTCACATCCAGCTCGCGGTTGAAGATGCGCATCACGGTGGGCAGCTCTGGGTGGCGACGGCGCGCCGTGAGGGCGATCTCGATATTCTTCAGGTCGTCGTTGATGGCGGCGATCAGGCCGCGGGCCCGCGCCACGCCCGCCGCACGCAGCACATCGGGGTCGCGGGCATCGCCCACGATGAAGGGCACTTTGAGCCGCGCCACTGTGGCGGCGAACTCGCTCGCGCTGTCGATGTCCACCGCCACCACCTCGTAGCCAGCGTCGAGCAGCTGGAGCAGCACGCGGTAGCCCACGCGGCCCACCCCGCAGACCACCACATGGTCGCTAAACGTACTCGCCAGCGAGATCTGCCAGCCCTCGCGGCGGGCGGCCTTGTCGAACACAAGGCGCGCAAAGTCAACCACGCTTTGGAGCAGGAAGAAGAGGCCGAGCAGCGGCACGGCGAAGAAGATCAGGCGTCCGAGCCAGTCGTCCGGGAAGGGCACCACGGTCTCGAAGACCAGCAGCAGCGTAGTGGCGTAGAGCGCGTGGGCGAAGTCGCCAGGGAAGTAGCGCCACTGGAGGTAGGCGGCGCTGCCGAGCAGGAGCAGAGCCAGCAGGAACAGCGAAAGCCAGGCCTGGCGGGCGAGCAGGAAGATGTCGCGGACATTGGCGCGCAGCAGGCGCCAGAGCGGGTAGCGGCGCCGACGCTGACGCAGCCGCTCCAGGCGGATCTCGTCTTCGGATGCGGTGGGGCGCGGGGCGGCAGGGGTCATGCAGGGGTGGCTCGTTTGTTTGACGGTGGACGGGGGTGATAGCCGATAGCTGATAGCCGATAGCCGCCCTCCGGTCGTCCGTCGTCCGTCGTCCGTCGTCGCCCCCCACTAGCTGGCATTCGACACAGCCACCAGCTGTTCGAGGCGGCGTAGCGCGTGGCCCTCGGCGATGCTGGCGCGGGCCAAGGCGAGGCCGACCACAAAGTCGGGGGCTTTGTCGCCTGCCACGAGGGCGGCGGCAGCGTTGAGCAGCACCACGTCGCGGCGGGGGCCGCTGTCATCGCCGCTGAGCACGCCGCGCACGATGGCGGCGTTGGTCGCGACATCGCCGCCCTGGAGGGCCGCAGACTCGGCGCGGGCCAGGCCTAGCTCCTCCGGGTCGAGGCTGTGCAGGCTTGGCTCCTGGCCGCCGCGCACATCGTAGACTAGGCTGGGGCCGCTCAGGCTGAGCTCGTCGACACCGCCGTGGCCGTGGACAACCAGGGCATGGGTGGTGTCCAGGCGGCTGAGGGCGCGGGCGAGCTTCTCGGCGAGGGCAGGCGAGGCCACGCCGAGCACCTGGTGGCGGGCGCGGGCGGGGTTGGTGAGCGGGCCAAGGATGTTGAATGCGGTGCGGATGCCGATCTCGCGGCGCACCGGCCCGGCGAAGCGCATGGCGGGGTGAAACTTAGGCGCAAACATGAAGCCGATCCCGGCCTCGCGCAGGCAGCGCGCCACGCCGTCGGCGTCCAGATCGATCTTCACGCCCAGGCCCTCCAGCACATCGGCGCTGCCGCAGACGCTCGACATGGCCCGGTTGCCGTGCTTGGCCACGGCGAGGCCAGCGCCCGCCGCCACAAAGGCGGCCGCCGTGCTGATGTTAAAGGTATGGGAGCCGTCGCCGCCGGTGCCGCATGTGTCGGCCACGGGGCCGTCTACGTAGACAGGGGTGGCCTTCTGGCGCATCACCTCGGCCATACCAGCGATCTCGGCGTCGGTCTCGCCTTTGAGGTGAAGCGCCGTGAGGAAGGCGCCAATCTGGGCGGGGGTGGCCTCGCCGCTCATGATCGTCTCCATCACGGAGGCTGCCTCGGCCTGGCTCAGGTTACGCGCCGCCACCACGGCGATGATCGCATCACGGATGTTCACGGCTGGCTCCTCTTGTCGCAGCTCTGTGGCCGCATCTATTGTATGCGGGTGGTGGGCGGCGGTCAATTCGAGCTGCTGCGCAGGTAGGGCTGATGCAACGTCCGACCGCCGGGCGTTTTATCCGCAGATGACGCAGATTTCCGGCCTATTTTCGATCCCAACTGGCCTTGGCTCGGGACTTTGCATTCGCCCTGGCTGCGCTCCGCCACCATTGAGGGATACTACGGCAGGTAGGCCATCACCATCCACTGAAAGCCTTCCTGGGTGAGGTCGCCGGATATGCGCAGGCGCGGCAGGGCGAAGGGGTCGGCTTGCGGGCCGTCGGGGAGCGTGGTGGTGGCGGAGGTGAATCCGGCCTCGCGGGCCACGGCGGCAACCGTGTCGTTGAAGCGGCCGCCGGGGTAGCAGAAGCTCAGCACAGGGGCGCCAAGCTCGGCGGCGATGGTGGCGCCCGACTGGCCCACCTGGGCGCGCATGTCGTCGAGGCCGAGGCTGGTGAGGTCGGGGTGGGTTACGGTGTGGGCGCCAATCTCCATGCCGAGGTCGCGCAGGGCGCGGATCTCGGGCCAGCCCATGTAGCCGGGCTGGCCTACAAAGCCGCTCACGATGTAGAAGGTGGCGCTGTAGCCGTGCTGCTGGAGCAGCGGCAGGGCGGCGGTGTAGGCGTCCATGTAGCCGTCGTCGAAGGTGAGGGCCACGGCGCGGGCCGGGCATGGCCCCTCGCCGCGCACGCAGGCAGCGGCGGCATCCATGCGCACCGCCTCGTAGCCAGCGGCCCGCAGCCAGGCTAGCTGTGCGCCCAACTGCTCCGGCGTGACGGAGAGGTTGAAGCCGAGCGGGTCGGCGCCAGGATCGACGTAGCGCACGTAGTGGTACATCAGGATCGGGATGTACGGGCGCTGGCCGGGGGGCGCCTGGGTAAAGCCCTGGGGCAGTGCAGGCGGCGCGGTTGGCAGCGGCGGGGCGGGCTGTGAGAGCGGCGGCGCCAGCGGATCGCGGGTGCTGGAGGGCGGCGCGTAGCCGCCGAGGCCGCCGGGCGCGCCGACTGCGCTGGCTGGGGCGAAGTGCGCAGCCCGCTCGCGCACCGAGATCACAATCAGCGCGGCGCCGAGCAGCACCCCGAGCAGCACCGGCATCCATGCCTTCACACACGCTCCTGGAATAGCACTTTTGTACGGATTATACCACGAAACTTGCGCCAACTGGCCTAATCTGGCACAGCGAGCCCCAGGGCCTCGCGGGCTTCGGCGGCCACGAAGAGCGAGCCAGTGATGCAGATCAGGTCGGCGGGGCTGGCCAGCTCGCGCGCGGCGGCCAGGGCGGCGCCCACGTCGGCGGTGATCACGAGGGGGCCGCGCAGGTGCAGGCCGACCTCGGCCACGATGCGGTCGATGTCCATGGCGCGGTGGTGGCGCGAGCGGGTGAGGATCACGGCGGCGGCCTCGGGCACGAGGGCCGCCGCGATCGCGGCGACGTCTTTGTCACGCGAGGTGCCCAGGATGAGCAGCATACGCTGTGGCGCCAGCTCGGCCCTGATCGCGGCCACCAGCTTGAGGGCCGAGTCGCCGTTGTGGGCGCCGTCGATCAGCACGGGCGGCGTGGAGGCTACCAGCTCGAAGCGGGCGGGCCACACGACACGGGCGAGGCCAGCGGCGAGTGCGGCGTCTGGCAGGGCCAGGCCGCGCTCGCGCAGCAGCAGCGCGGCACCAAGGGCGAGGCGCGCGTTCTCACGCTGGAAGCCGCCGCGCAGGGCGGGCGCAGGCTCCACCGGGTAGGCGCGCAGGGGCGGATCGGCGGCGCCGACGGCCAGGCGCACCCCGCCCTCGTCGGCCACCCATAGCTCGGCGCCGGCCGTGCGGGCCTCCGCCGCTAGCACGGGGGCCGCCTCTGCCGGCTGTGGCACCGTGATGGCCGGGACGCCGGGCTTGATGATGCCCGCCTTGTTCCAGGCGATCCCGTGCAGGCTAGGGCCGAGGATGGCCATGTGGTCGTAGCTGATCGAGCTGATCACCGAGACCAGGGGCGTAAGGCTGTTCACCGCGTCGTAGCGCCCGCCAAGGCCCACCTCCATAATGGCGAGCTGCACGCCGCGCGCGGCAAAGTGGCAGAGCGCAAGCAGCAGGCTGAGGTCGAAGGTGGTGGGGCGCCCATTCGGCTCCGGGTCGCAGGCGTCGATGGCGGGGCGCAGCAGGGCCGTGAGCGCCACCAGCTCGGCCTGCGTGATCGGCTCGCGGTCAACCTGCATCCGCTCGCGGTAGGAGCTGAGGTGCGGCGAGCTGAAGAGGCCAGTGCGCAGGCCGGCGGCGCGGGCGACGGCCTCGATCATCGCGGCGGTGCTGCCTTTGCCCTTCGTGCCCGCCACCACCACGCAGGGGAAGGCGGCCTGCGGATCGCGAACGGCGGCGAGCAGGGCGCGCATACGGTCGAGGTTGCGGTCGGCGGCCTCGGGGCTCTCGGCGGCCTTACGCGCCGCATCAATGAAGCTGTAGATATAATCCAGGGCCTGCTGATAGGTCTGGATCGTGCTCATGGCTGCCCCCTGTTGCGCCGCGCCGCAGGCCGCATGATACCACGCGTTCTGGCCCCAACGGGCGCCGGGCCGGGGCGGCATGCCAGGGTGCGGCGTTTCCGGTGCCTGGCGGCTGAAGCCGCGGCTAGGGGGTAGCGAAGCCCGCCTGCGCGGGCTGCCAACGCCCGCCCAGCCGGGCGTGTGAACGCGCGCCGTGGCGGCGCAGTGCGCCGGGCGCCCGCCTGCGCGGGCGGGTCTGGACGCGTCGGCGCCGGCCGACGCGCGGCCGGAGGCCCTGCCGACGCGGTTTCAACCGCCGGGTTCTAGCACCCGCGCCGACAATGATGTAGCCCTACTCGGTATCCCCGCACACGTTGACAGACCCGAACACTTGAACTATCCTGCACACATCCGTTCGCGCAGGAGGGCCCATGGGATTAGATTTGTCGGCGCTGAGCAGGCAGGTGCGCCAGATGAGCCACACGGCCGCCATGAGCGCCGCCGACGTGGCCACCCGCGCCGCCCAGGCCCGCGCCCGCTACCTGGCCTCCGCCGGCGAGGAGGCGCGCTGGGCGCAGGCTGTCAACCTTAGCCGCGAGGGCGCAAACTGGCTGCTGGCCATGCCTGTGGAGCCGCTGGACACAGTGCGCGCGCTGCCGCCCCCGCCCGC
>JAYUYB010000941.1:0-5982 GCA_043752655.1 Chloroflexota bacterium | reverse complement strand
GCCCCCACGACTGCCCCGACACCTGCGCCACGATCACCGAGGTGCGCGACGGCCGCGCCGTGAAGTTCTACGCCGACCCTGGCCACCCCGTGACTGATGGCTGGCTCTGCGCCAAGGTGCGCCCGTACCTGGAGCGAGTGTACAGCCCCGACCGCTTAACCCACCCGCTGCGCCGCGTAGGCCCCAAGGGCGGCGGGCGCTGGGAGCGTGTGAGCTGGGATGAGGCGATCGCAGAGATTGCCGAGCGCTGGCAGGCGATCATTGCGGAGGACGGGGCTGCCGCCATTCTCCCATACTCCTACAGCGGCACCCTTGGCTTGCTCCAGACGGCCATTGTGGACGGGCGGCTCTGGGGGCGCATGGGCGCGAGCGGCCTCGACCGAACGATCTGTTGTGCCGGCTCGCACGCCGCCGTTGCTGCCACACTCGGCGCCCGCCACAGCGCTGAGTACGCAGATGTGCAACATAGTAAGCTGGTGCTGATCTGGGGCCACAATCCTGCCAGCACCGGGCCTCACTTTATGCCCTTCCTGCGCGAGGCCCAGAAGCGTGGCACCCGCGTTGTGGTGATCGATCCACGCCGCACGCTGACCGCCCGCTCGGCCGACGAGCACATCCAGCCGCGCCCGGCGACAGATGGCGCCCTTGCGCTCGGCCTGATGCAGGTGATCTTCAGCGAGGGCCTTCATGATGAGCCTTGGCTCGAAGCCAACAGCCAGGGCTGGCGTGAGCTGCGCGAGCGGGCCGCCGAGTACCCGCCCGAGCGTGCCGCTGAGATCACTGGCGTCCCCGCTGAGACAATCATCGAGCTCGCCCGCCGCTACGCCACCACGAAGCCAGCTCTGCTCAAGACGGCCGACGGCGTGCAGCGCCATCAGAACGGCGGGCAGACGTTCCGCGCGCTGCTTTGTCTGCCCGCCGTTGTTGGGCAGTACGGCGTGCGCGGCGGCGGCCTGGGCTACGCCACCAGCGGGTACGCGCCCTGGGACGGCGAGGCCCTTGGCCATGTGAGCGAGTGGCAGCCGGTGCCCCGCACGATCAACATGAATCGGCTGGGCGCCGCGCTCACTGGCGAGGTAAGCGACCCGCCGATCAAGTCGCTCTTCGTCTACTGCGCCAACCCTGTCGGCTCGGCGCCCAACGCGGGCCTGATCGTCGAGGGGCTCAAGCGCGACGACCTGTTCACGGTCGTTCACGAACAGTTCCTTACGGACACAGCGGACTACGCCGACCTCGTGCTGCCCGCCACCTCGCAGCTGGAGCATGTTGATCTGCACCGGCCCTACGGCCACCGCAACCTCCAGTACAACCACGCCGCCATCGTGCCGCTGGGCGAGTGCAAGAGCAACTGGGACATGAGCCGCATGCTGGCCGCCGCGATGGGCTACAGCGAGCCATGGCTGCACGAGAGCGCCGAGGACGCGATCCGGGGCGTGCTGGATGCCTCGCGGGCTACAAACCCTTACCTCACCGGCATCACGCTGGAGCGGCTGCAGGCCGAGGGCACCGTGCCGCTGCACTTCACCCCCGAGACCGACGTGCCCTTCGGCGACCTGCGCTTCCCCACGGCCTCCGGCAAGGTGGAGCTTTACAGCACGGCGATGGCGGCGCGCGGCCTTGACCCGCTGCCCCACTACGAGGAGCCGGCCGAGTTCGTGGCCGCCCGCGCCGAGGGGAAGCACGACGGCCTGGTGCTGATCTCCGGCGCCTCGCACCACTTCGTCTCCTCTAGCATGGCCAACCAGCCGAGCCTGCGGGCGAAGGCGGGCGAGCCGTTTGTTGAGCTCAACCCGGCCGACGCGGCAGCCCGTGGGATAGCTGACGGCGCCGTGGTGCGGGTGGAGAACGGGCGCGGCTGGTGCGAACTTCGGGCCGTCGTCACCGACGACGTGCCGCCCGGCACCGCCGTTGCCCCCAAGGGGCCCTGGGCCAAGCTCTCGCGGCGGGGGCGCAACATCAACTGGATCACGCCGGACGCCCTGGCCGACCTGGCTGGGCAGAGCACGTTTCACTCCAACATCGTGCAGATCAGGCCTGCGCTGGACGGGTAAGGCCCAGCGCCGGGAGCGCCCTAATGGTCGGCGCTGTTGCCAGAACCAGGCGGTTGAAACCGCAGCGGCCGGGCCTGCGGCCGCGCGTCGGCCTGCGCCGACGCGTCCAGATCCGCCCGCGCAGGCGGGCGCCCGGCGCAGCGCGCCCCCACGGCGCGCGTTCACGCGCCCGCCTGCCCACCATGACGTAGCCCTAACAATTGGGCCGGAAATCTGTGTCCATCTGTGGATAACCTGCCGGCGTTCTACGCCGCCGGCTTGCGAAACTCCACCCGCAGGGCGCTCTCCTCGAAGTAGGCGTCCTGGGCGCGTAGGCGCGCTAGGCTCTGGGGCAGCACAATGCGGTGGCGGTGCCAGCCCACCGAGATCAGCAGCTCATCGGCGCTCTGGGCCAGATGCACCTGCTCCTCCGAGGCGAACGGCAGCGGCACAATCAGGTCGAAGCCGCCTGTCGCCTTCTCCACCCGCTGCGCCGCGCCACGGTAGAGGAACTCGGCGGGGTCGCGCTCGTCAAAGAGCTTGGTGGCCAGCTGGTCGAGCAGCTCAAGCCCCACCACCTCGCGGTCGAAGTGAGGCGCCCGCAGCAGCGGCAGGGGCGCGAATAGCTCGTCTACCTGCGGCGCATACTCCTGCTGCATCGCACGCCACGCGGCGAAGTGTCCATCCACATCCGGCGGCAGGATGCGGTTCACCACCACCGCATCCACGGCGTAGCCAAACAGGCTTAGGTACGTCAGGCTGCGCTGCGCCTCGCGGATCACCATCTTCTCCAGGTTCATCACGATGCGCGCCGTGGTCACCTGCTGGTTCGTAAGAATGTTGCGCACATCCACGAGGGCGTCGATGGCCTGCTGGGCCGAGGCGAGCACATCATCCTCGGCGATGGGCATATCGGTGACGCGCTTGGCCACAGGGCGCACCACCTTCAGCAGCGCTCTGGCGATCGGGAAGAGCCGCCCGATCCACCAGCGCATAATGTCGGGCAGCGAGAGCAGCCGCAGCGTCTCGCCGGTGGGGGCCGCGTCCACCACAAGCACATCGTACTGCTGCCCGTCGTAGTGGCGCTTGATCTGGAGCAGGCTGAACAGCTCCTCGGTGCCAGGGATCACCGAGAGCTCGCCCTGTGCGATTGTCTCCACACCCTGCCAGGCCATCAGGTCGCCCAGATATTTCGAGACCTGGCCCCAGCTCGACTCAAGCTCGTGCAGGGCGTTGATCTCCTGGGCCCAGAGGTTGGGGCGCACCTGGATCGGCTCTGCCCGCAGCTCTACGCCCAGCGAGTCGCCAAGCGAGTGGGCCGCGTCGGTGCTGAGTACGATCGTGCGGTAGCCGCGCTGGGCGCAGCGCAGGGCCGTCGCGGCGGCCACGCTGGTCTTGCCAACCCCGCCCTTGCCCGTGTAGAAGAGGATGCGCATTGGAAGCTCACTCTAGCAACTCTGTTCAGGACATATAGTACAAGCTTATCGCAGTTCATGCAACACAGCGTTGGGGCCAGTAATTGGCCGGAAATCGGTGTCATCTATGGACAACATGCCCTGTGGTGCATTTCACATTCTCTCAGCCTGCTCCCACCACGCACGCACAATCGCGGTGCTCGTGCCATACCAGGGCCGGTCGGGGCGCGGATCGTGGCGCAGGCCGGGGATGATCACGTGGCGCGAGCCCTCAAGCAGGCCAGCGCCAAGCGGCACCACGCCATCGCCCCACTGCGCGCCATCGCCGGTGAGCAGGCGGTAGCTCTGCCAGGCGCCGCGCTCGGGCGGAGGCCCCGCCGCATCGCCGTGGATGCCCTTGCCCATCACGCTCACGTAGCGGATGAAGCGCCAGTAGGCGCCAGGATAGGTGGCCTGCACAAAGGCGATCTGGTTCAGCCCGCCCTGGCGCCCGCTGCGCGTGGCGCTGTGCGGGGTGCCGAGCGTTACAAGCGTGCTCACCCGCTGAAACCCGTTGTAGACGAGCTTGCGGGGGCCGTAGGGCTGATCGCCCATGTAGATCCGGGCCAGCACGCCGCCCGCGCTGTGCGCCACAAGCGTGAGCCGCTGCGCAGCGTGGGCTACCAGGCTCGCCTGCACGGCCCGCTCCACAATCCGCAACAGCGGGCCGTAGCTGTCGCTCGCAACTACGCCCGCCCAGTCCAGCAGAGTGATCGGCGCCACCGTCACTGGGCGCCCGCTTACCTCGGCCAATGCCGCGCGCAGCGGGCCGTACAGCGGGTAGCTGCTGGCGAAGCCGCCAAGGATCAGAATCGGCTCGCCGCCGCCAGGTTCACCCATATTTCATTCTCGCACGCTCAACTTCTGGTAGGATTGATTATACACCGCGCAGTAGTGGGCCGGAAAGCTGTGTCATCTGTGGATAACACGCCCGCCCTCAGGAGCATAGTCTTTGAAACTCACAATCAATGGAATCGCCCACGAGGTCGCCGAGCAGCCCCCGCGTATGTTGCTCTGGGTGCTGCGCGACGAGCTCGGCCTCACTGGCACCAAGTTCGGCTGCGGCATCGGTGTCTGCGGCGCCTGCACCGTGCATCTCGACGGCGTGGCCGCGCGCAGCTGCCAGACGCTCGTGGGCCAGGCCTCTGAGAAGGCCATCACGACCATCGAGGGCCTCGCCGACGGCGACAGCCTACACCCGGTGCAGCAGGCGTTCCTAGAGGGCCAGGTGCCCCAGTGCGGCTGGTGCATGAGCGGCCAGATGATGACGGCGGCCGCCTTCCTCGCCACCAATGCCAACCCCTCCGACGACGAGATCACCGAGGCGATGGGCTACAACTACTGCCGCTGCGCCACCTATGTCCGCATCCGCCGCGCCGTGATCCGCGCCGCCGCCATCGCCGCCAGCCCCAAGGAGGCCGCATGAGCGAGCAGCCGCCCCGCCGCTGGCGCGTCACCCGCCGCGGCTTCCTGATCGGCGCCGGCCTCCTCGGCGGCGGCCTCGCCCTCGGTGCCACCCTCGGCGTCACCGTTGGCCTGCCCGCCCTGCATCTCGCCATCGCCAACGGCCTTGATGGCGCCGGCCCGCCCGCGAGCTTTACCACTGACCCGCAGCTCTGGTTCGAGCTCACGCCCGAGGGCCGCGTGCGCGTCGCTGTCCCCAAGGTAGAGATGGGCCAGGGCGTCCACACGGCTCTCGCCCAGATTGCCGCCGACGAGCTGGAGCTGCGCTGGGATCAGATCGAGGTTGTGCAGAGCGGCTCGCTTGGCCCCGTGATCGACGAGGCCGGTGGCGGTACCAGCGCCAGTAACTCGGTGGCCTCGCTCTTCATCCCACTGCGTGAGACGGCCGCCACCCTGCGCGAGCTGCTGCGCGCCGAGGCTGCCGCGCGCCTTGGCGTGGCCCCCGCCGCGCTCAGTGTCGCTGCCGGGGCCTTCTTCGTCACCACCGATCCCTCGCGGAGTGTGGGCTACGGCGCGCTGGCCGAGGGCGCGGCTGCTCGTGAGGCCCCCAGCGAACCGCCGCCGCTCAAGCCCGCCTCGGCCTGGACGATCATCGGCACCAGCGTGCCCCGCGTCGATCTGCCCGCCAAGATCCGGGGCGCGGCCATCTACGGCTACGACGCCCGCGCCGAGGGTATGCTCTACGGCGCTATCGCCCGCCCGCCCACCCTTGGTGCCACGCTGCGCAGCGCCGCCCCCGGCAGCGCCGCCAGCATGCCCGGCGTGGTCGCCGTTGTGGCCGAGCCCGATTTTGCAGGCGCCGTGGCGGAGTCGCGCAGCGCGGCCTATGCCGCTGTGGGCGCGATGGAGCTGGAGTGGGCCGAGCAGGCGCCCATCCAGCAGGATCAGATCGAGGCACTGGTGCAGGCAGCCCCCGGCCGGGGCGTGGTGATCCAGCGCGAGGGCGATGTGGGCGCCGCCCTGCGTGACGCCACGATCATCAGCGCCGAGTACCGTACGCCGATGGCCGCCCACGCCCACCTGGAGCCCCAGGC
>JAYUYB010000940.1:0-2338 GCA_043752655.1 Chloroflexota bacterium | reverse complement strand
GGGTATCTTGCGGCGTCACCACCGGCAGCTGGGCCGCTGGCGTCATTACCTGGCCCACCGTCACCTGCCCCAGGTAGGCCGACAGCTCCCAGACGTTCATGCTCGCCAGCTGCTCTGGCCGCACCGCCAGCCCCGCCGCCGTCACCAGCCCCAGCAGCCGCTTGCCGTCGCCCACCACCGGCAGCTGGCTGACTTTGTTTGCCACCAGCAGCTGCTGCGCCTCCACCGCGCGCCGCTCTGGCCCCACCAGCAGCGGGTGCCGGGTCATATAGTCCTGGACTAGCATGATTTATGCCCCCTGCTCTGCGATCTGCGGCGCCACCGTCCCCAGGCTGCGTAATGTCTCCAGCGGGATGTGGCAGTGGATCTGGTGTCCGCCCCCCGCCTCGCGCACGGGCGGCTCCTGCTGCGTGCAGATCGCCCCGCCATCCGGCAGCAGCCCTCGGCGCGGGCAGCGCGTGTGGAAGCGGCAGCCCGAGGGCGGGTTGGCCGGGCTCGGGATGCTCCCCTCCAGCCGGATGTGGCGTGTGGGCGCCGTTGGGTCCGGCACCGGCACCGCCGCCAGCAGCGACTCGGTGTAGGGGTGCGAGGGTGCCGCGTAGATCGCCTCGGCTGGCCCAATCTCCATAATCCGCCCCAGGTACATCACCGCCACCGCGTCCGAGAAGAAGCGCACCACGCTCAGGTCGTGCGCGATGAAGATCAGCGTGGTGCCTTGCTGCTGCTGAATCTCGAGCAGCAGGTTGAGCACCGCCGCCTGCACGCTCACGTCGAGCGCGCTCACCGGCTCGTCGCACAGCACCAGCTCGGGCCGCCCTGCAAAGGCCCGCGCGATACCCACGCGCTGCTTCTCGCCGCCGGAGAGCTGGCGCGGTCGCCGGTCGTAGTAGTGCTCGTCTAGCTTCACCGCGCGCAGCAGGCGCACCACCTCGGCGCGCACCTCGCCTGGCGGCACGATCTTGAAGCGGCGCAGCGGGCGCTCGATCTGCTGGCCGATGCTGTAGCTGGGGTTCATGGTGGCGTCGGGGTTCTGAAACACCATCTGTAGCTCGCGGATCAGGCTGCGGTCGCGCTGGTTTGTGCGCTGATCCAGCTCGAAGCCGAGGAACTGGGCCTGGCCGCCGCTCAGCGGCTCGAGCCCGATCAGGGTCTTGATCAGGGTTGATTTGCCGCAGCCGGACTCGCCGACCACGCCCAGCGTGCTGCCACGCGGCACCACGAAGCTCACACCGTCTACGGCCTTCACCGCAGGCCGCGCCTTGCCCTGCAACAGACTGAGCAGGCTGCCGCCGCGTTGCGGGTAGTACGTTTTAAGCTCGTTGACGCTGAGGATGGGCGCAGCATCAGCGGTCGCAGCCAAGGGGGTGGCGGGCATGAGCGGGATCGCCAGGTTGGCGGGCGGCTGCCACTGGCTGGCGTCGAGCTGCTCGGCGCGCAGGCAGCGGCTCGTGTGGGCGGGGCCAAGGGCGCGCAGGGCGGGGCGCTCGGCGCGACAGGCGTCGATGGCGTAGTCGCAGCGCGGCTCGAAGACGCAGCCAGGCGGCAGACGGTCTGGGGGCGGCACGCGTCCACGGATGGGGTAGAGCGTGCTGGCGGCTTTGTCTGCGCCCAGGCGCGGCACGCAGCGCAGCAGGCCCTGGGTGTAGGGGTGGCGCGGGTTGGCGAACAGCTCCTTCACGGGGGCGAGCTCCACCACCTCGCCGGCATACATTACGGCGACCCGGTCGCACACACGGGCGATCACGCCGAGGTTGTGGGAGATCAGCAGGATGGCGGTGTCGAAGTCGCGGCGCAGGTCGGCGACGAGATCCAGCACGGCGGCCTCGACCGTCACGTCGAGCGCGGTGGTTGGCTCATCCATAATCAGCAGGGCGGGGTTGTTGAGCAGGGCCATGGCGATGATGATGCGCTGCTGCTGGCCGCCAGAGATCTGGTGCGGGTAGCGCTCCATCACGCGCTCAGGGTCCGGCATGGAGACGCGCTGGAGCATGGCGATGCAGCGGGCGCGCGCCTCCGCGTCGGGCAGGCCGCGATGCACGGTGAGCACCTCGGCCATCTGGGAGCCGACGCGCACCGCGGGGTTGAGCGAGGTCATCGGGTCCTGGTAGACCATCGCGATCTGGTCGCCGCGCAGGGTGCGCAGCTGGGCGGGGGTGCGCCCCACCAGCGACTCGCCCTGGAAGATGATCTCGCCGTTGGCGATGCGGCCGTTGCGCCCGAGGTAGTTGACGAGGCCGTAGGCGACGGTGGATTTGCCGCAGCCGGACTCGCCGACGATGCCGAGGGTCTCGCCGCGCTGGATGCTAAACGAGACATCGCGCACGGCCCGCACCTCGCC
>JAYUYB010000939.1:0-5994 GCA_043752655.1 Chloroflexota bacterium | reverse complement strand
TGATCAGCGAGGACGAGCATGGCCGCAAAAGCTTTCGCTTCGAGCCCGGCCCGATCTTCGCTAACCTGCTGCTCGCTGATGAGATCAACCGCGCCACGCCCAAAACCCAGTCGGCGCTGCTCGAGGCCATGCAGGAGCGCACCGTAACGGTGGCGAAGACGATCCACAAGCTCGACCAGCCCTTCTTTGTGCTGGCCACCCAGAATCCGCTGGAGATGGAGGGCACCTACCCGCTGCCCGAGGCCCAGCTCGACCGCTTCTTCTTCAAGATCAATGTGACCTTCCCCACCACCGCCGAGCTGGTGGAGATTGCTCAGCGCACCACCGGCTCACGCAAGGCCGACACGCGCCATGTGGCCAGCGGCGCGATGATCGTGGAGATGCAGGATCTGGCGAGGACTGTGCCGATCGCCAGCCATGTGCTCGCCTACGCCGCCCGTCTGATCACGGCCACCCACCCCGAGGGCAAAGATGCCCCCAGCATGACGAAGCAGTATGTGCGCTACGGCGCCTCGCCCCGCGGCATGCAGGCGATCATCCTCGCCGGTAAGATCCTCGCGCTGCTCGACGGGCGCTACAACGTGGCCTTCGCCGACCTTAAGGCCGCCGCTGTGCCCGCCCTGCGTCACCGCGTGGTGCTCAACTTCGAGGCCCAGGCTGAGGGTATCTCCCCCGACGAGGTGGTGCGCGGCGTGATGGAGGCGGTGAAAGAGGAGTAGCTCACGAATGCAAAATGCAAGATGCAAAAGCCGCCCAGGTTCTTTTTTGCATTTTGCATTTTGCATTTTGCATTGATTATGACAGAACCACTGCTTGACTCCAGCTTCGTGCGCAAACTGGATCGCCTGGCCCTGGTGACGAAGCGCCCCATGGCTGGCGACATTCAAGGCGAGCGGCGCAGCCCACGGCGCGGCTCGTCGGTGGAGTTTGCCGACTTTCGGCCCTACACCCCCGGCGACGATATTCGCCAGATCGACTGGAACCTTTACGCGCGCGCCGAGCGCTTCTACCTGAAGCTGTTTGTGGCCGAGGAGGAGCTGAGCGTCCATCTGATCGTGGATACCAGCGCCTCGATGGACTGGGGCGCGCCCAACAAGCTGCACTACGCCCGCAAGCTCGCCGCCGCCTTCGGCTACATCGCCCTCGCCAACCTTGATCGGGTGAGCGTCACTGCGTTCGGCGCCTCCGGTGCGGTCGCCCAGCCAGGGCTCGCCAGCGTGCGCGGCAAGCGCGGCGCCGTGCCGCTCTTCACGTTCCTGCAGCGCCTTGGCGCCAGCAAGGGCGGCGATCTGGCCAAAGCCTGCCAGCGCTACGCCCAGTCGGCGCGCACCCCCGGCCCGCTGCTGCTCTGCTCCGACCTGCTCGACCCTGGCTGGAAAAACGCGCTCAGCGCCCTCGCGGCCCGCCCCTTCGAGATCACGGTGATGCATATCCTCGCCCCCCAGGAGCTTGAGCCCGAGCTCGATGGCGACTTTAAGCTGGTGGATGTGGAGGGCGGCAACGCCGTGGAGATCAGCGCCGACATCGATCTGCTGCGCCGCTACCGCGAGAATCTTGCCAGCTGGCGCGCCGAGATCGAGAGCTTCTGCGCTGGGCGCGGCATCAGCTACCTGTCCATCGACACCAGCATGCCCGTGGAGGAGTTTGTGCTCGGCCGCATGCGCCGCCGTGGCGTACTCAAGTAATGCAGATCCGCCTCACGGAAGGAGCCGCCCGATGAGCGCTACCGTCCCCTCCGAGACGGCGCAGGCCATTGTTTACCCGGACAGCGACGGTAAGCCAATGGCCGATAACATCTTGCAGTTCCGCTGGATTGTGACTATCCAGGGCGGTTTCGACGCGCTCTACCGCGACAACCCGAATGTCTTTGTGGCCGGCGACCTGCTCTGGTACCCGGTGGAGGGCGAGCCGAAGATCCGCCTGGCCCCCGACACGCTGATCGCGTTCGGGCGGCCCAAAGGCTACCGAGGCTCGTACATCCAGCACCGCGAGGGCGGGATCGCGCCCCAAGTGGTGTTCGAGGTGCTCTCGCTCGGCAACACGGCCACCGAGATGTCGCGCAAGCTCGCCTTCTACCAGCGCTACGGCGTGGAGGAGTACTACCTCTACGACCCCGACAACGGCAGGTTCGACGGCTGGCTGCGCGCCGGCAGCTGGCTGGAGCCGATCGACGACATGGAGGCGTGGATCAGCCCGCGCACCGGGGTTACGTTTCTGCTCAAGGGCCTCGATCTCGTGCTGATCGGCCCCGATGGCAAGCACTTCCGCAGCTACCTCGAGCTGGAGGAAGACCGCACAGCCGCCGAGATCCGCTCCACCCAGGAGCGCCAGGGGCGTGAGGTCGCCGAGGCTGCCCGTGAGACCGCCGAGGCTGCCCGCGAGACCGCCGAGACTCGCGCCACACAGCTCGCCGAGCGCCTGCGCGCGCTTGGCGTGAACCCCGATGCGTAGTGTTACAACGAAGCTTTGTCATGCTGAGCGCGGCGAAGCAGCTCCTCCAAGTGCCCAGAAAGACTCTTCGCTGCGCCTGCGGCTCCGCTCAGGGTGACAGATCTGTGGCTGCAATGTGCGCTTTTGCATGTTGCATTTGCCCTAAAGAGGCCCGTCAATGTCGCTGATCTCCCCGCTCGCCCTGCTCGCCGCAGCCATCATCGGCCCCGTGATCGTGGCGATGTATCTGCTCAAGCTGCGCCGCGAGGAGCGCTCGGTCTCCTCGACGTTTCTCTGGCAGCGCATGGTGCGCGACGTAGAGGCCAACGCGCCGTGGCAGAAGCTGCGCCGTAGCCTGCTGCTACTGCTCCAGCTGCTCCTGATGCTGCTGCTCGTCTTCGCTCTGGCCCGCCCATTCCTGGCCGCCCAGGGTATCAGCGGGCGTAACCTGATCATTATTCTCGACCACTCGGCCAGCATGGGCGGCACCGACGAGCCCCCCACCCGCCTTGACGCCGCCAAGGCCCAGGCCTTCCAGCTGATCGACCAGCTGCCCGACGGCGGCCGCGCGACGATCATCGCCGCCGGTGGCCAGATGGAGGTGCCCGCCGCCGCGACCTCGGACCGGCGCGAGCTGCGCAGCGCCATCGCGCAGATCCAGCTCTCGAACGGCGGCGGCTCCGATCTTTCCCAGGCGCTCACGCTCGCCTCCGCGCTCGCCGCCCGCGAGGAGCAGAGCGAGGTGGCGATCATCTCCGACGGCAACGTTACCGTGCCAGCCGACCTGCGTGTGCCCGCGCGCGTGAGCTACTTCCCGATCGGGCGCAGCACCGAGAACGTCGCCGTGAGCGCCATCGGGCTACAGCCCGGCCCCGCCGGCCAGACGCTCTTTGTGCAGGCCACCAACTACGGCCAGCAGCCCGCCACGCGCCGCCTCGATATCTTCCTCGACGGCGCGGCCTTCAACGCCTACAACCTGGCGCTTGAGCCCGGCCGCGAGCAGAGCATCGTGGCCGAGATCCCCGCCCAGGTGCAGGTGGTGGAGGCCCGCCTCGCCGGCGAGGATCGCCTGCCCGCCGACGACCGCGCCTTCGCCGTGAGCACGCTCGGCGATGCGCTGAATGTGCGCCTCGTTACTGGCGGCAACCGCTTTTTGGAGACCGGCCTCGCCCTGCTGCCCGGCATCAAGGTGACGACGGTGCCCACCAGCACCACGACGTTTACCGAGACTGTGGCGCGCGTGCCGGTGACAATCCTCGACGGGGTGGTGCCCGCCACGCTGCCGCCCGGCAATCTGCTCTTTATTGGGCCGCTGCGCTCCACCGAGTACTTCTCGGTCACGGGTGAGATCGAGTTTCCTAGCGTGCGCCCCGTCGGCGGCGACGAGCCGATCCTGCGCAATGTGAGCCTGAGCGAGGTGAGCGTGCTGAAGGCGGCACGGATCGTGCCGGGCAGCTGGGGGCGCGTGGTGGTGGACAGCGACGGCGCCCCGCTGCTGGTGGTGGGCGAGCGCGAGGGCCGCCGCGTGGCGGTGTTGGCCTTTGATCTCCACAACTCCGACCTGCCGCTTCAGGTGGCCTTCCCGCTGCTGCTCTCGAACCTGATGGGCTTTCTGGCGCCTGGCAGCGGCGCCGAGGCGGCCCAGCTGCTGCCGGGGCAGCCCCTTGCGCTCCAGGTGGATGCGGCGATCAGCGAGGTGCGCGTGACGCGCCCCGACGGCGTAACACTTAGCTCGCGTGATGGCGCCGTGCCCATCCAGGGCGGCCAGGCGATCTACGCCGACACCGACGCGCTGGGCGTCTACACGGTGGAGGAATTTACGGGCAATGAGCTGGTTGCGCGCCACCGCTACGCCGTCAACCTGTTCGCGCCCGGCGAGTCGCGCATCGCGGCCCAGCGCGACTTGAACATCCCACAGGCCAGCGGCGCGCAGAGCACCGTCTCGCGGGAGCGCGATGGGCGCCAGGAGATCTGGCGCTGGGTGGCGCTCGCCGCCCTGATCATCCTCGTGCTGGAGTGGCTCGTCTACCAGCGCAACAGCCTGGCCTACCTGCGCGAGCGCTGGGGGCGGGCGCGGGCGCGGTGACACGGAGACAAGGAGACCGGGAGACCGGGAGCGCCTATCGGCAAACACGGGCTGTCTCCGTGTCTCCGTGTCTCCGTGTCTCCGTGTCACGCGCTCACCGTGTATAATGCACGCACCCTGCGAGCGGCAACAACCCAAGACGAGCGAGGAGCGGCATGTGAGCGTCTATAACCCCATGGACCCCGACTTCGCATTCACCCTCGGGATCGAGGAAGAGTACCAGATCGTCGACCCAGACACGCGCGAGCTGCGCTCGTACATCACGCAGATCATGGAGCCGGGCCGCAGGATTCTGCGCGAGCAGATCAAGCCCGAGATGCACCAGAGCATCGTGGAGGTGGGCACGCGCCCCTGCCGCACGATCTCCGAGGCCCGCGCCGAGATCATGCATCTGCGCGGCACGATCGCCGGCCTCGCCGCCCGCCATAACCTTAAAATCGTCGCTGCCGGCACGCACCCCTTCTCGTCCTGGATGAACCAGGAGATCACCGACCACGAGCGCTATCACGCCGTGGTGGGCGAGATGCAGGACGCCGCGCTCCAGCTGCTGATCTTCGGCATGCACTGCCATATCGGCATGCCCAACAACGATGTCGCGATCGACCTGATGAATGTGGCGCGCTACATCGCCCCGCACCTGCTGGCCCTCAGCACCTCGTCACCATTCTGGATGGGCCGCAACACGGGCTTTAAGTCGTACCGCAGCGTGGTCTTTAGCGGCTTCCCGCGCACCGGTATCCCGCCCTCCTTTAGCTCGGCGGGCGAGTTCGAGCGCTACGTGCAGCTGCTGATCAACACGGGCTGCATCGACAACGGCAAGAAGATCTACTGGGATCTGCGGCCCCATCCGTTTTTCGGCACGCTTGAGTTCCGCGTCTGCGACATCGCCACCCGCGCCGAGGAGTGCCTGGCTCTGGCCGCCACGATGCAGGCGCTGATCGTGAAGTTCTACATAATGTTCGAGCAGAACACCACCTTCCGCGTCTACCGGCGCGCGCTGATCAACGAGAACAAGTGGCGCGCCCAGCGCTGGGGCCTTGAGAGCAAAATGATCGACTTCGGCAAGCGCACCGAGGTTGAGACCAAGGCCCTCGTCTACGAGCTTGTGGCCCTGGTGGACGACGTGGTGGACATGCTCGGCTCGCGCAAAGAGGTGGAGTATCTGCTCAAAATGGCCGACCAGGGCAGCAGCGCCGACCGGCAGCTGCACGTCTTCGGCGAGACGAACGACCTGAAGGCGGTGGTCGATAATCTGATTGTCGAGACCATGGAGGGTGTGGAAATGATGACATTCCCAGGCTAAGCTCAGCCCTCGGGGGCGGCGCGCATCTGCTATACTCCCCGTACCTATTGACGAAGGAGGCAACGATGCACTTCGAGCTTAGCGAAGATCAGGCGCTTATCCAGCGCACGCTGCGCGAGTTTGCCACACGCACGCTTGCCCCGCACGCCCGCGAGGTGGACGAGCGCGGCGAGAT
>JAYUYB010000938.1:0-2346 GCA_043752655.1 Chloroflexota bacterium | reverse complement strand
GCTCGCTCAGCAGCGATATGTACAAGTACGCGCCGATGTGCGACGCCATGCACGAGGTGACGAGCCTGCGCCAGCTCGCCGACGCGATCGACCGGCTGTTTGTGCGGGCGTAAGCAGATTGCATCCGCAGATTACGCAGATGTCCGGCCCATTCCGCCCAGTGGGGTGCGGAAATCGGCGCAATCTGCGTAATCTGCGGATTTTTACATGTGCTACAGCTTCTCCGCCACCACCTTGGGCTGCGTGAACAGGCGCAGGTAGTCGGGGCCGCCTGCCTTGCTGTCGGTGCCCGACATGTTGAAGCCGCCGAAGGGGTGGACGCCCGCGAGCGCGCCGGTACACTTGCGGTTCAGATAGAGGTTGCCCACGTGGAACTCGTCGCGGGCGCGCTCTAGGCGCTCGATGCTGCGCGAGTAGAGCGCGCCGGTCAGGCCGTACTCGGTGTCGTTGGCGAACGCCAGCGCCTCGTCGAAGTCGCGCGCCTTGGTCACGGCCAGCACCGGCCCAAAGATCTCCTCCTGCGAGATGCGCGCGCGCGGCGCCACGTCGGCGAAGACGGTGGGGTTGATGAAGAAGCCGCCATCCTTAAGCAGCTCGTGGTCGACCACCTCGCCGCCCGCCACCAGGCGGCCCTCCTCCTGGCCCAAGGCGATATAGTCGCTGATCTGGTCGAATGCGCGCCGGTCGATCACGGCGCCCACGTTGATCTCGGGTTGGGCGGGGTTGCCGAGCTTGAGCTGCTGCGTGCGCTCGATCACGCGCTGTAGCACATGGTCGTAGACGCTCTCCACGATGATGGCGCGCGAGCAGGCGCTGCACTTCTGGCCCTGGAAGCCGAAGGCCGCCGCCACGATCCCCTCGGCCGCCGCATCCAGGTCGGCCGTCTCGTCCACCACCGTGGCGTCCTTGCCGCCCATCTCCAGAATGCTGCGCTTGAGCCAGTTTTGGCCCTCGTGGCGCACGGCGGCGCGGCTAAACACGCGCAGGCCAACGTTCTTGGAGCCGGTGAAGCCGATAAAGCGCACCTTGGGGTGGTCCACCAGGTAGTCGCCCAGTACCGCGTCGTCGCCGGGCACAAGGTTGACGACGCCAGGCGGCAGGCCGGCCTGCTCCAGAATCTCCACCAGCTTGGCGGCCATCACCGGGGCGCGCGGCGAGGGCTTGAGCACCACGGTGTTGCCCGCCACGATCGGGGCCACCGTGAGCGTAGTGGCGATGGCGAGCGGGAAGTTCCAGGGCGGGATGGCGAGGCCGGGGCCGAGCGGCAGGTAGCGCAGCTCGCCATACTCGCCGGGGGCGTGGGCCAGCGGGTGGTCGCCACCCTGGAGCAGCAGCGCCTGGCGGGCGTAGAACTCGCAGAAGTCGATCGCCTCGGACACGTCGCCATCGGCCTCTGCCCAGCTCTTGCTCACCTCGTAGACCATCCAGGCGACCAGTTCCTCCTTCTGGCGGCGCATGAGGCTGGCGGCGCGCAGGAGCACCCTGGCGCGGGCCTCTACGGGGACGCGCCGCCAGCGCTGGAAGGCGGCCTCGGCGGCGTTGATCGCCTGGTTCGCCAGCTCCTGATCGGCCTTAGCCACATAGCCCACCACCTTGTTGGGCTCGGCGGGGTTGATCGAGGCGAGTTTCTCCTCGCGCAGGATATGCTCGCCGTTGATCACGATCGGATAGGTGGCGCCAAACTGGCCGGCCACGTGGCGCATGGCGCGCTGCATAGCGGGGCGGCGCTCGGCGCCAAAGTCGCCGTAGGGCTCGGTGCGAAACTCGGGTAACATCAGCGTCTCCCTTCGTGTAGATTTCTATTGGCTGGCCGCATTTTAGCAGATCCAGCATTGGACGGTGGACGGTGGAGCTTCCGGGAAGGCTGGCGCGCCGCGCCACTTTCCTGGAAGCTATCAGCAGTGGCTGCCTGTCGCCACCTTCCCGGAAGCTGTATCGATTCCAGCGCTCAACGCGTTTGTACAGCTGGATGAACTAACAGGCGGAGCACTCACGAGAGGAGCAGGCGATGCCGGGACGGCTCAGAGGGCCACGGCTGCTGGCGCTGTTGGCCACACTAGCGATACTACAGCTCGTGGCGTTCGCCGCGCCAACGCGGGCGGCGCAAGCGGTGCTGTACGATGGGAGCGCGGCCGGGCAGACCCTAGGGGATCAGGGGTTTATCTATGTCACACTGCCCCAGCCGCCGGTGGCCGCCACGGCGAGCTACGCCGCTGGCGGCACAACGCTCACCACCACGGGGAGCCAGGCGGACTACGCAGGCTTCTCGATCCGGGCGACGTCGCAGGTGCCACTCGCACGCGCCACCGGCTTCACGCTGCGCTTCACGCTGCAGCTGCTTGCCGA
>JAYUYB010000937.1:0-13536 GCA_043752655.1 Chloroflexota bacterium | reverse complement strand
TGATGGATCGCCAAGGCCACAGGGCTGCCGTCGCCCATGCCGATGGCGCGGAAGAGCAGCGCAAAGCTGTAGCCCACGTAGGCCAGAGGCGCCCAGCTCTGGGTGTAGGTGTAGATCTGGCAATCGGCGGCGCTCGGCCAGCACTGGTTAGCGATGCGCAGCCCCTCGATCAGGAAGCCGCCCACGCCCAGGAAGAGCATCACGCCGAGCACCCAGGCATCCGTGCGGCGATTGTCGAGCCGGGCCGTCTTCACGCCGTAGCGCCGCACTGTCGCCCAGATCAGGCCGATCACAAAGATCAGGCCCAGCGTATCCAGCACAAGCTCGTAGGTCTGGTAGAAGCCGCCCACAAGGATCTTACCGGCGTCCGGGCCCATCAGCGGCAGCGTAAAATCCTCCTCCACGGCGATCAGGTCGGTGCCGATGAAGAGCGCCAGGAAGCCGAAAAAGATCAGGGCGTGCATTGAGCCAGCGCGCCGATCGCGTAGCACCTTCTTCTGGCCGAAGAGCTGCACCAGAAACTCGCGCAGCCGTGCTGGGAGCTGATCGAGCCTGGCGTCGGGGCGACCCTTGCGCCAGCGGCCGATGTCGCGCAGGATGCCCCAGGCCATGATCGCGCTGGTGGCGATAGCGAGGCTGTAGAGGAAGAGCGAGGCGAAGGCGTGGGGGACGTTCCAGTAGATCTCGCGCAGGGCGATCAGCTGCTCTTGCTGCATGGTGCGGGCGCACCTTTCTCGTGCTTCAGAGCGGGAAATGCTTGCGCATCATAGCATCCCTGATTTCCTGAGTCAATTTGGGCGCGCACGGAGCGCCGTGTACTTCATGGTAAAGTAGTGCCCCTGCGCGGTAGCCCACTGGAGGCTGCCAGAATAGGACTGGAGTCGGACGTTTGCAGTATCGTCGCCGAATTGGCGGCGTGGTAAGATGCCCGCACGCCTTGGCAGGTTGTGCGGCCTAGCACAACAGGAGCTGTGCAATGTCGCCCGAACGTATCTCCCGACGCGTCAACGCCATCCCCCCCTCCGGCATCCGCCGCTTCTTCGACATTGCCGCCACCATGCCAGACGTGATCTCGCTCGGGGTCGGCGAGCCAGATTTTATTACCCCCGCCGAGATCCGCGCCGCCGGCCAGCGCTCCGCCGACATCACCACAGCCTACACCTCCAACTCCGGCCTGCTCGAGCTGCGCGTCGCCCTGGCCGCCCATCTCAACGCGCGCTACGGCGCCGACTACAACCCGGAGAGCGAGCTGCTGATGGCCGTGGGCGTGAGCGAGGCCATGATGGCCGCCGCCCTCGCCACGCTCAACCCCGGCGATGAAGTGCTGGTGCCGGAGCCCTGTTTTGTAGCCTACCCGGCCTGCATCATGCTCGCCGACGCCAAGCCTGTGTATGTGCCCACGCGGGTCGAGGACGGCTTCCAGGTGAGCGGCGCGGCCCTAGAGGCCGCGATCACACCGCGCACACGCGCCATCCTGATCGGCTACCCCAGCAACCCCACCGGCGCGGTGCTCTCGCGTGAGCGCATGCTCGAGGTGGCCGCCGTAGCCGAGCGCCACGACCTGCTGGTAATCTCCGACGAGATCTACGACCGGCTCGTCTATGGCGTGGAGCACACATGCTTCGCCGCCCTGCCCGGCATGAAGCAGCGCACCATCCTGCTTGGCGGCTTCTCCAAAGCCTACGCGATGACGGGCTGGCGCCTTGGCTGGCTGGCCGCGCCCGAGGACATCACCGCCGCTGTGCGCAAGGTCCATCAGTATGCCATTATGTCGGCGCCCACCATGAGCCAGTATGCTGGCCTGGAGGCGCTGCGCTTTGGCGAGGATCATGTGCGCGCGATGGTCTCTGAGTACGACCGGCGCCGCAAGGTGATCGTGAGCGGCCTCAACAGCATCGGCCTGAAGACGTTTGAGCCACAGGGCGCCTTCTACGCCTACCCTTATGTCGGCCATCTCGGCATGAGCAGCGACCAGTTCTGCGACCAGCTGCTCACCGAAGAGCAGGTGGCCGTCATCCCAGGCGACGCCTTTGGGCCAAGCGGGGCCGGCTATGTGCGCGCCTGCTACGCCACCTCGATGGACAAGCTCGAAGAGGCCCTGGAGCGCATCGAGCGCTTTGTGCGCCGCGTCTCCTGAGCCACAGCAGCGCCACGCGGGCGCGATCACGCAACGCCGCAACCCGATTTCACCACGACGTGGAGCAGCCCCGGAACCGCATTGGCCCATAGCACGCGAGGAGGACCCCAACCATGCCAGCTGAACTGATCAGCCACCCACAGTCGTTGAGCCGCAACCAGGAGCCCATGGTAGTGAGCGGCGAGCTGCGCTGCGCCCTCACCGGCAAGCAGCTAAGCCCCGACGAAGTCTACTGGGCGCCGCCGCTCATCACCGCACAGCAGCTCGTGGCCACCCTGGCCAGAACGCTTGTCACCACGCCGGGCGCCCTCGGCCAGGTGTTGCTTGGCGAGCAGCCCAACGTGCCCTACGCCAGCGAGGCCCGCGCGCAGCTTGCCGCCCGCCGCAGCGCCGAGCAGCTCAAGCTCGTGGCGCTGCTACTGCTGCTCGCGGCCCTGCTCATCGTCCCCATCGTGATGCTCGCCGCGTAGCTGCCTGTGTCGCGCACCAGCAGCCCCGCCTCGTTATGAGCGCGGGGCTTTTGCTATGTGTCGCCTCGTTGTGTAAAGTATTTCTCGCAGGGATCAAAAAAGCCCACATTACTGTGAGCTTTTCTGAAGCCTTATGGCGGACCCGACGGGGATCGAACCCGCGATCTCAGCCTTGACAGGGCCGCATGTTAACCACTACACCACGGGTCCATAAGGCTTGGTGACCCCAGCGGGATTCGAACCCGCGATCTACACCTTGAGAGGGTGTCGTCCTAGGCCGCTAGACGATGGGGCCACGCTCACAACGCTGAAAAGTATAGCATAGCTCCAGGCTTCTTGCAACTTATGCACCCCGGGTTCAGAAGCACCCGGCGTGCATGCCGCCCTACCGACTCGCGGCTGCCGACGCTAGCTCCAGCGCGCGGGTAAGCTGCACATCGGTGCTCTCGCCTAGCTCGCCAGCGGGCAGCGCAGCCGCCTCGGCGGGCGAGAGCGGCGCAACCTCGACGGGCAGCTCCACAGGCTCGTCGGGCACGATGCCCTGTCCACGGATCAGGCGCCCCTCGGGCGTGAGCCACTGCTGGGTGCCAAGCAGCAGGCGGCTCCCGTCGCTTAGGCGGAAGGGCGTGAGCACCGTGCCCGTGCCGAAGGTGGTCTCGCCCACCAGCGTGGCGCGCCCGGCGTCTTGGAGCGCGCCCGACACAATCTCGGACGAGCTGGCGGAGTTCTTGTTGATCAGCACCACCAGGGGCAGCTCAAGGGCCAGGCCGCCAGATCCGGTAACTGTGGCCTCGCGCTCGCCGTCGCGGTTCTCCTCCAGCAGCACGGTGGTGCCCTCGGGCAAGAACTGGCCCGCCACGTCAACGGCCTGATTCAGCAATCCGCCGGGGTTGTTGCGCAGATCGAGGATCACGGCGCGGGCGCCCTGAGCGCCTGCCTCGGTGAGCGCCGCCCGCAGCTCGTTGCTGGCGTCGTCGTCGAAGGAGCTGAGCCGCACCAGGGCGATGTCGTTGGGCAGCATGCGCCAGCTCACGCTCGGCACCGTCACCTCCGCGCGTGTGATGGTTATGTCCACCGGCTCGGCGTCGCCGGGGTGCAGCACGCGCAGCGTTACCGGGGTAGCCTTGGGGCCGCGCACGGCGGCGCGCAGCTCATCTACGCCCCAGCCCTCGGTAGACGCGCCGTTCACTGCGAGGATCACATCGCCGGGGCGAATGCCGGCCTGCTCGGCGGGCGAGCCCTCGATCGGGGCGACGATCACGGTCTGGCCGTCGCGCACATCAATGTAGGCGCCGATGCCCTCAAACGAGCCGCGCAGCGACTCGTCCCACTCACTGGCCTCCTCGGCGGTGAGAAAGCGGGTGTGGCCCTCATCGCCCAGGGTGTTGAGCATGCCGTTTACAGCGCCGGCCGTCATCGCGTCGGGCACCGTGGCATCGGGCTCCACGAAGCGCTCGCGGGCCAGCTTCCAGCTTTCCCAGAAGACGGTAAACTCCGCGCAGACCTCGGGGCTCTCGGGGCAGGCTCCGGCGGGGCGGTTGATCAGGTAGCCGGCCAAAAGCCCGCCGCCCGCGCCAAACACTAGCGTGAGCACGAGCAGGGGCGCCACGAGCCAGAGCGGCAGTCGGGCGCGAACAAATGTCGTGGGCGAGTCGTTCATCGGGCGTCAACCTCTCAGGAGCAACTTCTAATACGTAACTAGGAAAGTATAGCACCGCGTAGTCTACAGCAGCATTAGAGGGCTCTTAACGCGGTGCAACGGCACGCCTAATGGTATTATGGTGTCGGCGGCGAGCCTCGCCTCCCCCCAGGAGGCCCCATGCTTCAGGTTCACGGGCTGCACAAAGCCTACGGCGCAGCCACAGTGCTCTCCAATCTTGGCTTGCTCATCAACGACGGCGAGCACGTCGGCCTGATCGGCCCCAACGGGGCCGGCAAATCCACGCTGCTGCGCATTATCATCGGGCGCGAGCAGCCCGACGCCGGTACGGTCGCCCTCGCCCCAGGCGCCACCCTCGGCTATCTCGCCCAGTCTTTCGACGCTACGCTCGGCGCCAGCGTGGGCGCCGCAATCCTGGCGGCCCAGGGCGACTACGCCGCCGCCGAGGCCGAGCTGAGCGCCGCCTCGCAGGGGCTGGCCGTCGCCACCGAGCTCGACACAGCAATGGCGCGCTACGACGCGGCCCTCGCCCACTTCGAGGCCTGCGGCGGCTACGCGCGTGAGCATCGGGCCGCCGCCGTGCTCACCGGCCTCGGCCTCGGCGAACTGCCGCCCTCAACGCCCGTCGCTAGCCTCAGCGGCGGCCAGAAGACGCGCCTCGGCCTCGCCACCCTGCTGCTCGGCGAGCCCGACCTGCTGCTGCTCGACGAGCCCACGAACCATCTGGATGTCGCGGCCCTGGAGTGGCTGGAGGGCTTTGTGACGGGCTACCCGCGCGCGGCCCTGATCGTCTCCCACGACCGGGCCTTTCTCGACCGCACCGTGCAGCGCGTGCTCGCCCTCGACCCGGAGCTGCACACGCTGCGCTCCTACCCCGGCGGCTACAGCGCCTTCGCCGCCGCGCGCGCCCAGGAGCGCGAGCAGCAGCTGGCCACCTGGAAGGATCAGCAGGCGTATGTGGCCCAGGTACGCACCGACATCGCCCGGCTCAAGGGCCAGGCCCTGAACGTCGAGAACGGTTCGACGCCCCCAGACAGCCCAGACGACAAGTATTTCCTCAGCCAGAAAGGCGGCTCAAAGAAGGTCGCGGCCAAAGCCAAATCGCGCGAGCGCAAGCTGGAGCGCTACCTCGCCGCCGACGAGCGCGTGGAGCGGCCGGCCCAGCGCTGGGGCATGAAGCTGGAGTTCGGCGAGCCCCCGCCTGGCGGGCGGGCCGTGCTGAGTGTGGAGGAGCTGCGCTTCGCCTACCCCGGCGGCCCCGAGCTGCTCGGCGGGCTCACGCTGGAGCTGTGGCATGGCGAGCGCGTTGCCATCGTGGGGCCAAACGGCGCCGGCAAGAGCACGCTGCTGCGGCTGGTGGCGGGCGAGCTCCAGCCAGGGGGTGGGCGGGTGCGCCTTGGCGCCAACGTGCGGGTGGGGCTGCTCGCACAGGAGCACGAGCAGCTTGATCTGGAGCGCAGTGTGCTCGACCATGTGCTGCGGGCGCGCCCCATGAGCCAGACCGAGGCGCGTAACTTCCTGCACTTCTTCCTGTTTGGGGGCGACAGCGTGTTCCGCCTGGCCGGGCAGTGCTCGCTCGGCGAGCGCTCGCGGCTCCAGCTGGCTGTGCTAGTGCTCCAGGGCTGCAACCTGCTGCTGCTCGACGAGCCGCTCAATCACCTCGACATCGAGGCCCGCGAGCATTTCGAGCAGGCGCTGGCCGCCTTCGAGGGCGCAGTCATCGTCGTGAGCCACGACCGCACCTTCGTGGCGTCATTCGCGGAGCGTGTTGTGGAGCTAGAGTAAGCGCGTCGCGTCGGGGCGCCCCTCGTCGGCGCCCTTCCTGAAGCAAGGCGCCCCTCGTGGGCGCTCTATTCCTCTTATTGATTAGGGCGTAAAACCCAGGAGCTTCAGCCCTGGGATATACGCCCTTCACCCGCTTGAGCGGCTTTAGCCCAAGTAGCACGGACTTGCTATGTATGCGGTGTTAGGGTACTATAAAGCCATGCGCAAGATGTACAAATACCGCATCTACCTCGCGAAGGGCCAGCGGCGCATCCTTGAGCAACAGCTTGAAGAAAGCCGCTGGGTGTATAACGAACTGCTTGCCGAACGCAAGCGGGCGTATAAGGAACGCGGCGAGTCGCTGCGCAAGTACGATACGCTGAACCTCCTCCCGGTCTGGAAGCTGACGCGCCCTTCCATGAAGCTTGTCCATTCCCAGGTGCTCCAGAATATCGGCATACGAGTCGATCTGGCTTTTCAAGCCTTCTTTCGTCGGGTAAAGGCGGGGGCCGAAGAAGTCGGTTTCCCGCACTTCAAAGGCTTCGGCAGGTACGACTCGATCACGTATCCCCAATACGGCAATGGTGTGCGGCTGGAAGGCGAGCGGCTGATGCTCTCGAAGATCGGCGCGGTACATATCGTCTTGCACCGTCCCGTGGAGGGCACGCCCAAGACGGTGACGCTCACCCGCTCGCGCACCGGCACGTGGTTTGCCTGCTTCTCGTGCGAGACAGAGGCCGCGCCGCTGCCGCCCACGGGCAATGTGGTTGGCGTAGACGTAGGGCTGTCGTCGTTTGCCACCTTCTCGGACGGCCAGAAGATCGACAACCCGCGCTTCTATCGGCGCGATGAGGCCGACCTCAAGCAGGTTCAGCGGCGCAAGGACGCGGCCAAGCTGGCGCAGGACTGGACTGAGAACACCAAGCAGAAAGGCATCCTGGCGCGTATCCACGCGCGAATTGCCAACCGACGCAGTGATTTTGCCCATAAGCGTTCGCGGGAACTGATCAACACGTATCAGGTGATCGTGTTTGAGGATCTGGCTCCGATGGAGATGGGCAAAAGCTGTGGGATGCGGAAAAGCATCTTGGACGTGGCGTGGACTCAGTTTATCGGTATGACCGTCGCCAAAGCGGCAGAAGCTGGGCGGCGTGTGATTCTGGTGAACCCCCGCAACACGACGAAGCTGTGCTCTACCTGCGGCGAGATTGTCCCCAAGGCGTTGCGCGTGCGCGTCCACGCCTGCCCCCATTGTGGGCTGGCACTGGACAGGGACGAAAACGCGGCGCTCAATATTCTGCAACGGGGTCTCCAGACGCTTCGATTGTGATCGTGTGGGATGGGGCGGCATCCCCTTGAAGCCCAGGAGCTTTAGCCCTGGGAGCCGTCACCTGAGTGTTCAAGCGCAAGGCGAGCCAAGCACCCAGCCCCAGCAGGCCAACAACAGCCAGGGCCAGCACCACCCCAACTCGGATGTGCGGACGACGAACCTGTTCAGACGCTGACATTGATTGCCTCCACCAGCATCGCAAGGGCGCGCACTACTTCGTCACGCTGAGCCTCAGGAAGAGCGGCCGTCAGTCGCTCGAAGCGGGCGCGACGCGCCTCGGCGAGCTCGTTGGCGATGCGCCGGCCCTCGTCGGTGAGTGCCAGCAACAGCACCCGCTTGTCTGCCGCGCTGCGCTCGCGCGACAGCCACTCGCGCTGCTCCAGCTGGGCGACGAGCCGGCTCACGGTGCTCTTCTCCAGCCGCAGCCAGGCGCCAAGCTCGCTTTGGGCGAGCGGCCCGTGGCGCGAAAGCTCAAGCAGCGCGTGGGCCTCGGCCACGCTCACCGGCTTACCGCACGGCGTGCGGTCGCCCTGATGCAGCCCGAAGGCCCGTACCAAGGCGATCATCTGCTCCTGCAACGATGACGACATCGCTCGAACGCCCTCTCATATAGTTGTATGGTACAACTTATAGGTTGTACCATACAACCTAATATTCAGGCTGTCAAGTTGGCCCTGAGCAGATGCACCGCTCGAAATCGAGCAGCATTGCGACCCTGCTGGCTGTACGAAAGCCCACAGATTTGCGCGAAATGAAGCAATCTTGCGCATGCATTCGCTGTGCAGCGAGCTCTTTTTGACCACCCGCGCGCAACCGTGCTACGCTCCGAGCGGGTGAATACCGGATGGTGCTCGCCGCTCCAGAGCCAGACACTCATTGAGGAAGGATCGTTCATGCGCCTGATGCGTCTCCCCACATTGCTTGGAAGCAGCCTGCTTGCGCTGCTGCTCGCCGCTTGCGGCGCCGCCCAGACCTCTACCGCGCCAACACCAGCCTCCGTAAGCGCGGGGGGCGCCGCGGCCCCGACCGCCGACGCGATGGCCGGCATGGATCACCGCACCCCTATGACAGGGATGGGCAGCAGCGACGCGCCCTACGACGCCCAGTTCATCGCCAATATGACCGTGCACCACGAGGGTGCGATCGTGATGGCCCGCCAGGCGCTCACGCAGGCGGAGCGCCCGGAGATCAAGGATCTCGCCAACGCGATTATCACCGCGCAGGAAGGCGAGATCGCCCAGATGAAAGCATGGCGAGCCGCGTGGTATCCTGAGCTTGCCGCGACGCCCGCCACGACGATGGAGATGGGGCCGATGGAGGTGCCAGCGGGCGACGCCCCCTTCGACCAGCGCTTCATCCAGGCGATGATCCCGCATCACCAGAGCGCAATTATGATGGCGCAGGACGCGCTGCAGAACGCTGAGCGCCAGGAGATCAAGGATCTTGCCACCGGGATCAACACGGCCCAGGAGGGCGAAATCGCCCAGATGCGCCAGTGGCTGAAGGATTGGTACAGTATCAGCCAGTAGTAGGACGCGGCGGCGCGGAGCGTGCCCTGCGCCGCCGCTTCTCGTGAGGAGGTACGAGATGGAGCTTGCTCAGCCAGCGCCGCGCGTGTCACCACTCTGGGACCAGCGCAGCCTCCTGTTCCTCATTCTGGCCGCTGTGGCTGGCGTGACCGTGCTCCACTATCTTACCGGCGCCCACCTGCTGGAATACCACACCGTCTATCGCAGCCTCTACTACCTGCCGGTCGCCGGCGCTGCGGTTGCCTTCGGCCTGCACGGCGGGCTGCTCACCGCCCTCGCGGTGATCCTGCTCTACCTGCCCCACGTGCTCGGTATGGGCGAGACAATGCCGGGCGGCATGGCTGACAATCTGCTGGAACTGCCCGTCTTCCTGCTGGTCGGCGGTGTGGTTGGCGCGCTGGCCGACCGCGAGCGCGCCCAGCGCCGACGAGTCGAGGCGCTCCGCGCCTACATCGATACCGTCGTACAGAGCCTCCCGGTCGGCGTCGCCACCGCTCGCGCAAGTGGGCCACCCACGCCCCAGAATGCCACCGCCCGTGCGCTCCTGCCGACCGTTTGCCTCGCGCTTCCCCTTGCATCCTTGCGCCCCGGCTACCACACGCTGGAGACAGGCCAGCGGCCCCTCGGGCTCCACGTGGCGCGGCTGCGCGGCGACGACCCGACGCAAGACGAGCGGGTCTATGTGCTGGAGGATCTCACCGAGCGGCGCGCCCTGGAGGCGCAGCTGCGGCGCAACGACCGCCTCGCGTCGGTGGGACAGCTCGCCGCCGGTGTCGCCCACGAGGTGCGCAACCCCCTGGCGATCGTGCGTGCCACCGCACAGCTGCTCGCCCAGCAGGCCGGGGAGGATGCGGCCGTGAGGCCGTACACCGAGGTGCTGACCAGCGAGGCCGACCGGATCGAGCGCCTGATCAGCGACTTGCTGGAGTACGCGCGCCCCCGGCCGCCCGTGCCGACCGCGCTCGACCTCGCGGGCTTCCTGGAGGCGGCGGCGCAACAGGTGCGGCCCTACGCCCTTCAGCACGAGGTGCGTGTCGCTATTGAGGTTGAGCAGGCGGGCGTGCTGCACGCCGACGAGGCGCAGCTCGGCCAGGCGCTGCTGAACCTGCTGCTGAACGCGGTACAGGCGAGCGAGCCCGGCAGTGTCGTGCGCCTGGTTGGACGCACCGGCACCGATGCGGCTGAGATCGCGGTGGTGGACACGGGACGTGGCATGGCGCCCGCGACCGTGGAGCGCGCCTGCGACCCCTTCTTCACCACGCGCCCCGAGGGCACCGGGCTTGGCTTGGCCCTGGTTGCCGCCGTGGTGCAGGAGCACGGCGGCGAGCTGCAGCTGGACAGTGCCCTCGGCCATGGGAGCAGTGCGCGTATCCGCATTCCGCAGGAGGCGCAGCATGGCGCAGGTGCTGATCGTCGACGATGAGCCGAATATGCGCTGGGTATTGCAGGAGGCCCTCGGCAAGGCGGGCTACTTCACCCACGCCGCCGCTTCGGGCGAAGATGCCCTTGCGCTACTGGCCGAGCATGGCATCGATGTCGTGATCCTCGACCTGAAGATGAAAGGCATGGACGGGCTCGCCACGCTGCGGCAGATCCATGCGCGCTGGCCGCAGGTCGTAGTACTCATCCTGACCGCCTTCGGCACGGTGGCAACCGCTGTCGAGGCGCTGCAGAGCGGTGCCGCTGACTACCTGCGCAAGCCCTTCGATGTCGAGGAGCTGCTGTTCAAGCTCAGCCGCGCGCTGGAGCGCCAGCAGCTGCAGGCTGAGATCGCGCGCCTGAAAACAGCACCATCAGTCGCCACGCCAGGCAAAGCCCCGGCGTGGCGGCGTACCCTGGCTGCCAGCGCCGATGCCCTCGCCCAGGGCCTGGACTTGCACCTCGTCGGCGAGGCGGGCAGCGGGCGGGCGAGCGTGGCGCACGCGGCGCACCAGGCGTCGCCGCGCCGCGAAGCGCCGTTCATCAGGTGCGACCTCGCGACCGTCCCCCCAGGCGATCAGGCGCGCATGCTCGCAGGCGGCGAGCGACCAGACGGCTTCTGGGCAGCGGCGGGGCAGGGCACCATGCTCCTGCGCCACGTCGGCCAGCTCACCAGCGGTGGCGCCGATGCGCTTGCCCGCCTGCTTGCCCGCCGCGAGGCGAACGGGGTCGGGCCGCTGCTGGTGTTCACCGGGAGCGCCGAGGAGTGGGCGGCGACCCCGGCACTCCCGCATCGCCATCTCGCTGTTGCCGTACCACCCCTGCGCGACCATCTCGACGACCTGCTGCTCTTTGCGGCTGTGTGGCTTCCCAACAGCCAGCTCACGCCAGCAGCGAGCGAGCTGCTGCACGCCTACGCCTGGCCGGGCAACCTCGGCGAGCTGCGGAGCGTGCTTGAGCGGGCGGAGCAGCTGGCGGCAGGCGGGCCGCCCGACGTTCAGCACCTCCCCGAACGCGTGCGCGCCGCCCCGCTGCCGAACACGCCGATCCGCTTGCCGCCCGAGGGTCTCTCGCTGGAGGAGCTGGAGGTGGCGCTGATCCGCCAGGCGTTGGCGCGGGCGGGCGGCAACAAATCGCGCGCCGCTGAACTGCTGGGGCTCACCCGTCACACCCTGCTCTATCGGCTGGAGAAGCATAAGATCGGCGAGGCGGGATGAGGCTCCCACGCCACTATGCTACAGCTGCTGTGCAGTACCGGGCAAGGCCGACGCGCTGAGCCGCTACGCCTCAAGCGTGCGGATGCACGGCGAGCCAGGCCAGCACCACCTCAGCGTGGGTATCGGGCGGGAAGATGGGGTAGAAAACGTGGGCAATCGCGCCATCCTGCACTACCAGTGTCACGCGCTTAAGCAGGTTCATGCCATCGACCGCGAAGATGGGCAGGCGGAGCGCCGTGGCGAAGCGCAGCTCGGCGTCGCTCAGCAGGGCGAAGGGCAGGTGCAGGCGCGCCACAGCCTCCTGCTGGTAGGCGGTGTCCTGGGTGCTCAGGCCGAAGACCCGCGCACCGAGGGTGACGAGCGTGGCGTGGTGGTCGCGAAAGCCACATGACTCGGGGGTGCAGCCGCGGGCGCCAGGGATCGCGTTCCAGCCACTAGGCAGCGCCTGGTCCGGGCGGCCAGTGCGCGGATACCCGTAGACGATGGTGCGGCCGGGCAGGGCGGCGAGGTTGACAGTGCGGCCGTCGGTGGCCGGCAGGGCGATAGTCGGCAGCCGCAAGCCGAGCAGATGCGCGCAGGCGCCGTCGTCTTCCGGCACCGGCAGGTCTGCGGGCAGTTCGTACAGGTTGTCGCTGCGCACAATGCTGCTCCTCGTGGTCGCTCTGGCAAAGCCTCCGGGAGCAGATTGTAGCACGCTGATGATTGACGTTTAGACTATTCTGGGCCTGGACGGGCTAGGCGTGCGCAACGCGCTCGCATTCCCATCAGGAGTCGGCAAATGTGGCTCGAATTAATGCAGGGTTGGCACGGCGGGGCACGTGTGCCTACTCCGCAATAATTCGTTTACCGCATCCTGATGCGATATTCTAGCCGCAGTCCGTTCAGCGGTTGACCGGGATGACCAGCACATCCGGGCTGAGAAATTAGTCTAAACGTCAAGAGTTATAAAACAACATATATGTTTTACAGGTAGCAGCCCAACCAGGGCGTCCTGAGAACACCCGCCGAATTCGGCGTGGGCGGGGTGTTCTCTGGGCGCACGTGCCTCGCCCTGAGGCATGGAGGGTGCAGCGGACGCCGCTGGCGCGTCTCGTAACCTGGGCGCGACTTTTCCGGCAAAGCGCTACGGCCTTGCGCGTGGTCGTCCATCACCAAGGGAAGAGGTTCTCGGCGTACTGGAACTCGTCAAGCCACTCGGGTCGGCCGCACGCACATTGCCTCTGCTGGCTCGTGCTGCGGCGCGTTCTGATCCACACGCCTGCCAGCGGCGCAGCTGACGCTTGGCGTTCGACTAGCTGCCCGGCCTGCTCGCCGCAAGCGACATTGTGGTGCTGGCCCTGCCGCTCTCGGCGCAGAGCCGCAGCCTGATCGACGCGCAGCGGCTCGCGGAGAATCTGCGCCGCTACCTGTACAGCGAGCCGCTGCTCAATCTGGTTGACCGCGAGCGCGGATAGTAAGGGAGCAGAGAACGATGCGCAATGCAGCGAACGAGCCGCCCGTTGTCGGGCAGGTGGCGATTGTTACGGGGGCCGGGCAGGGCATCGGGCGGGCGATCGCGCTGCGCCTGGCCGTCGACGGCATGGATCTGGTGCTGGCTGATCGCCACGGGCCTGCCATCGAGGCCCTGGCCGACGAGATCCGCGCGCTTGGCCGCCAGTCGCTCGCCGTGACGATGGATGTCACCGACGGGGCTGCCCGCGAGGCTTTGATCGGCGCTGCCGTGGCGCAGCTCGGCCGCCTTGATCTGCTGGTGAACAACGCCGGAGTGCAGCGCGCTGCGGCCCCGCTCGAGGTGAGCGAGGAGCACTGGGATCTGCTGCTTGGCGTGAACTCCAAGGCGGTCTACTTTCTCTGCCAGCTCGCCATGCGCCACATGCTCGCCGCCGGCAGCGGCCGGATCGTCAACCTAGCCTCGGCGGCCGGCAAGCTGGCGAGCACGATCTACCACCCGGTCTATAACGTGAGCAAGGCCGCCGTGATCGCCATGACCAAGACCTTCGCCCATATCGG